>CAXQBA010000299.1:0-3591 GCA_964221885.1 Luminiphilus sp.
ATGAAAAAAATAAATAATATAAAGGATCGGATCATGCGAATGATAGATTACTGTGTAAATACATACACATATGCTAATCTACCTTAAAATGAACAAAAAGCTACTTTTTTTATCCTAAAATCAACCTTCTTTTTGTGCTGCATTGGCAAATGTCTAGATTAAATAACCAGCTTTAGGATGAAAATAATAATATCTAATAGGTCATGCTATGAGGTAGTGAACCAAAGAAGACGATGATCAGATGGTTCACCATTATAATTGAATGTGATCTCATGACCCTCAGGAATATCACACAACGCTCGTATTGTAAATGTCTCATAAATAGGATCGGCATCATACCTAGCATTTGGTTGATAGGAGTGATTGTAAAGAGAGCCATAACCTAACAATAGAATGGTGCTGTTTGCATTCTCGCCCCATTCAAAAAGATAGTCATGCAATGGTGTAAGATTTAAATTTGAACTAGCTTGAGGATCGAACGAAAGGGTAGGGCATATTTCAATAACCGATCCTTCAACTATTTCATGCCGGCAATACACACCTTTTCCATCAATAGAACTAGGACCTACATATAAACCAGGAATTTGCATATATTTTTTGTATAAGTTGACTAAAATTTTTGATAATAAGACAAATTAGTATTAAATTTGCAGTCGCTTAAGGCATTGATTAGAAAGAAATATAACATAAATAAAAATGAAAAAAGACATACATCCAGATAGTTACCGATTGGTTGTTTTTAAGGATATTTCCAACAATACTTCTTTTTTAACAAAATCGGCTGCTCCATCAAAAGAAACGATTCAGTGGGAAGATGGTAATGAATATCCATTGGTCAAAGTTGAGATCAGTAATACATCTCACCCTTTCTTCACTGGAAAAATGAATTTTGTTGATACAGCTGGACGTATCGATAAATTCAATAAAAAATTCTCGAAGTTTGATAAGTTTACTGTTAAAGAAGACTAAATCGTATCAAACGAACATACAAGAGAGGCAAAAAATATTTTTTGCCTCTTTTTTTTTGTAACATGTACATCTAAACCAACATCAACATGATCGATAGGCGTAAATTTTTACGAATGAGTGGTGCGATGGGTCTTATGCTAGGTCATCCAGCGCTTATGGGAGGCACTTTTGAATCGTCTCTTGATGCGTATGGACGCAGTGTTAATCTGACGATTCTTCATACAAATGATGTGCACTCTCGGATTGATCCTTTTCCCCTGGATGGAGGTAGAAACGAAGGTCGGGGAGGAGCTGCTAAGCGTGCTGCATTAATTCACAAGATTCGGAAACAACAAAAGAATGTGCTCTTGTTTGATTGTGGGGATATGTTCCAAGGGACCCCGTATTTTAATGTATTTCATGGTGAATTGGAGATTCGTTTGATGTCTGAGATGGGCTATGACGCTGCAACCATAGGTAATCATGACTTTGATGGAGGTATTGAAAATCTACAAAGGCAAATTCAAAAACATGCTAGCTTTCCTCTTTTGAATGCTAATTATAATGTGTCAAATACACCCTTACATGATGTGGTACAAGCTTATCAGGTCTTTGATAAAGATGGATTGAAGATAGGTGTATTTGGTTTAGGGGTTGAGTTGAACGGTCTAGTACCAAAAGCATTGATTGGAGATACTCGTTATTTGGATCCGATAAAAAAAGCAAATCAAAACGCAGCCTTTTTAAAAAACGAAAAAGGATGTCATTTGGTGGTTTGTCTGTCACATTTAGGGTTCCACTATAAGGAGGAGAAGGTTTCAGATATCGCCTTGGCTAATCAGTCTGAACATATTGATATGATCTTGGGAGGACATACGCATACTTTTATGGATAAACCCTATATTCAGACCAATTCAGATGGAAAACCCGTTTTGGTTTCACAAGTTGGATGGGCAGGCATGGTTTTGGGACGTATCGATATTGTCTTTGATAGAAAAAGCCAACAGATCTGCTTTAATTGTAAAAATATTCCAGTGAATCAAATGGGCTAAGAATTTGAAAATCAGGTAGTCATTACTTGTGTTTTTCTACTCATCAAACAAATTAATTTTTTTTATCCACTTAGGGTTTTGTAAGTCACTTTTTTTTACGAAATTTACCCTTACACTCAATTATAAACTCTAAAATCAAACCTCATTTTTTTTGGCGATTATGTACAATGAACACCTACAAGTTTGGGATGAATGCCTCGTTATCATCAAGAAGATGGTCCGTGAAAGCGCCTACAAGACGTGGTTTGAGAAGATAACTCCCAAGTCTTTGGATGGAAGCACCTTAGTTCTTCAGGTGCCATCAAAAGAACATGCGATGTATATCGATGAACATTTCATTGATGCACTACAGGTTTCTTTACACACTACATTAGGTCCTCGGGCTGAATTAGAATATTTTATCGTAAATCCTAGAAAGCTTCACAAACCGTTACCATACGAAGTGAAGCCAACTCGTAAAGATATTCGCACCAATTCTGTGAACCCTTTTGCCATACCAGGTATTAAAAAGCAATCGATTGATTCACAGTTAAATGAGTCCTATCGATTCGATAATTTTATCGAAGGTGATTGTAATCGCTTAGCTCGTTCTGCTGGAATTGCAGTTGCTAAAAAACCTGGTAAAACATCGTTCAATCCGCTTTTTATTTTCGGTGATGTAGGTTTGGGCAAGACTCATTTGGCTCAGGCAATTGGAAATCAAGTAGCTGAACATTCTGAAGATAAAACTGTCCTTTATGTTTCTTCCGAAAAATTCACCAACCAATTCATAGAATCCTTGCAGAATAATGCTGTCTCTGACTTTGTGAATTTTTATCAAATGATTGATACATTGATCATTGATGATATTCAATTCTTGGAAAATAAGGAAAAAACGCAGGATATTTTCTTTACGATTTTTAACCATTTGCATCAAAGTGGTAAGCAACTTATTCTTACCTCTGATCGACCTCCAAGAGATCTTAAAGGTATTGAAGAACGGTTGATTTCCCGATTCAAATGGGGTTTGTCTGCTGACTTACAGCTCCCTTCTCTAGAGACAAGGATGGCCATTATACAATCTAAATTGTCAAGTGAGGAAGTTGAACTACCACCAAGCGTGATTGAATTCATTTCTCATAATGTTCGTACCAATGTCCGAGAGATTGAAGGTGTTTTAATTTCTATCGTTGCTGAAGCTGCTTTGAACAATAGAGATATTAATTTAGATCTAGCCAAAGAGGTCATTGGGAAGTTTATCGATAATATCTCCAATGAACTGACCGTGGAATACATTCAACGTACCGTTGCTGACTATTTCGGTATTGAACCCTCGAAACTGAAAGAAAAGACTAGAAAACGATTGATTGTACGGGCGAGACAGCTTTCAATGTATCTTGCTAAGCAATTAAGTAATAAATCATTGAAACACATTGGCAATGCCTTTGGCGGTCGTGATCATTCGACAGTTGTTCATGCTTGTAAAACGATTGAGGATCTTCTCGAAAAGGATAATACATTCAAGTCTGAGTTCTCTACCATTCAGAAGCAACTCAAATCAACGACGGTAGATTAATAGTTCAGCTTTTTTCTTAGTTTTTTAACAACTGTC
>CAXQBA010000300.1:0-6511 GCA_964221885.1 Luminiphilus sp.
CCTACACGACGCTCTTCCGATCTATTGCGATACGCCATGTTCCAATCAACAAAAAAGCGATCATCGATAGGTTTAAAATTCAATAACATTACATTTTGATGTCTTTCATCTACCGAAATTTTCTGAAACAACGTATAAATTATAACAGGATCTCCCTCAAGATACTGAAGAAAATTTGTTTCGTATTCTATGAGGACACCTGTAATATTTGATTTTGCATTATAATTGGCTGAATAATTTACAATAGACTGAATAACTTCTGATGTTGTATCAGGTGCTTTTTTGCTAATGTAGCACAGACAATATTCTTTGTAATTGGTCATAATTTAAAAATATAAAAAACCAATTTACAAATTTTATTAAGTTTATATTGTATTTTTTTAAATGAAGTTTACGATTAAAGATCAGAATAACATATCGTCCCTGAACAAGGTATCTGACCTGATGAAGGAAGCAACCGACTCTTATTCTTTAGCCGATGCATTGATTCAAATCGTAAACCTATTTGTCGATGTTCAATACTGTGGTGTATTTTTCTGGGAACCCCATGAACAAAAGCTTAAAATGTATGCCAGCCGGGGGTTTACAAAGCAAGAACAGAAAGAGAGTGAGCGTACAGCTATGGATCGTCATCCGGGCTGGGTTTTTAAAAATCAGGAGCCTTTACTCATTCAAGATATGGACCTTGAGGAAACTCCGACATTTGCAAAATCAAGCAAGCGTTCTTTTATAGTGAAGTCTCGCCTATGGTTACCCATCAGTTCAAAAAACAGACCACTTGGAGCATATGGTTTTGCAAGTACCGAATCGAATTATTTTACGGAAGATCATATTGCCACTTTATCTTTTGTTTGTCAGCTGGCAGGTAATTCCTATGCCGATCTTATTCGTAGTCGAGCTGAAACGGAATATCATAAACAGCTCATGTTATCATATGAGCGAGCTAAATTGGCCAATCATAATCAGCAACATTTCTTATCTAGAATGAGCCATGAGATACGTACACCTATGAATGGGATCATCGGTCTCTCTGAAATTTTGGCTGAATCTATTTTGAATGATTATCAAAAAAATCTGATAAGTGTCATAAATAACCAATCCAAAGTCCTATTGAATCTGATCAATGACATTTTGGATATTTCTAAAGTGCATGTTGAAGGTATTAATCTTGTTTCTTTTTCATTCAAACTGAAAAAAACGATCAAGGAATGTATTGATATGCAGTCACCTGAAGCCCAAGGAAAAAACTTAACTATAACTTTAGAATATGACGATTCCATCAATAAATACTTAATAGGAGATGCATTACGTGTGCATCAAATTATTACCAATCTATTATCCAATGCGATCAAATTCACTGAAAAAGGTGGCGTAACCATACAGGTTAAACGCATAGATGATAATCAAAAACAACAGATCATCCAGATTGATGTTATCGACACAGGGATTGGAATGGATGAAAAGAATATTCCTAAAATTTTTCAGTCCTATGAACAGGAAAATGATCAGATCGATCAAAAATATGGTGGAACTGGCCTTGGTTTAGCTATTGTCAGTGAGATTATCCAAAAAATGAATGGAACTATTGATGTAAAAAGTCAAAAAGATATCGGATCAACGTTTTCCATACGCATTCCATTTCTTACAGAGTCAAAACGCTCTTACATCGGAAAAAAACCTACGGTGAATAAAGTGATTTTAAAAAACATTCGGGTTCTTATCGTTGAAGATAATGCTATTAATATGATGTACACACAATCCATATTAACAAAACAAGAGTGTATTATCGATAAAGCAATCAATGGACAGGAAGCCATAGATAAGTGTAAAGGGAATCAATATGATATTATTCTAATGGACCTTCAAATGCCAGAGATTGATGGGATAAGTGCCACAGAGATCATTCGAAATGAATTAAATCTAGATACTCCGATAATTGCCCAGACTGCTAATACGATCCAGAAAGATGTAAATCGATGCTTCGAGGTGGGTATGAACGATTATATACCAAAACCCTATTCAAGTCAAGATTTGATTGAAAAGATGGCAAATTTTGTTGAAATTGATCTATCGATGACCGAATCAAAAGAAAAATACACCCCTAATTCAATTGAAACATCAAAGAGTCTAGACATTTATGCCAAAACTCTAAAACTGGTAGATAACGATATGGATGAAGCATTCGATATGCTTGAGACCATACAAGAAGAAATTCCTAAATATTTACTTGAACTCCAATCTAGTTTTAATGCTGAACAGATCGATCAGATCAAAAAATCAGGTCATAAACTTAAGAGTACATTCCGACTCTTCCGAATCAATCGAGCTTTTACCCTATGTTTAAATTTTGAAATGTATACTAAAGAAAATGGAGATCTTTCTGAACTTGGTCCATCTTTAGATGAACTAACAGCGATCGTTCATCAATTACTAGATGAAATAAAGATCATTTTAGGATGATTGGTTTTATTGGGGAACTTATTTTGATCAATACAAGTTTAAAAAGATAGAGATTCTATCTTCAAATTCTACTATAAATAAAATATATGCCTACAAGAAGCGAAAAAATCGAGGAGCTTGAAAAAGAAATCTATCAACTCAAACGTTTGCTTGATCAGTATAGTCTGGCTTTTGCCAATAGTGATGATGTACCTGATGAGTTGATGGACAACATTCAACAAACTTATAACACCATTCAGCTAGTACAGAACAAATTAGCTGAACTTCGTGCTGAACATGTTTCTGCAAATCCTGAGCAACTTGAAAAACACAAGGATCTTCAATTCACAGATGTATCAGAACTAGATCATAAACGTGTTGCTACTCTATTCAAAACAGGAAAAGATCCATATGATGGAAGTCGAGATGAAGATGCTGTGAGTCACAATGATGTCGATCAAGGATCGATCGGTGACTGCTATTTCATGGCTGCATTAGGAGCTGTTGCAAAAGCAGATCCAGACGCTATCAAAAATCTGATCAGTGGCCCCGATAGCAATGGAAATTATCAGGTAAAATTGTATGTCAACAAAAATAACTTGCTTCTATTCAGTTGGCGTAGCTATGAAATGGTTACGGTTACACCAGAGATCTTAACCAATAGTAGTGGAAAACCGATCTATGCCGGATCAGGTGATGGAGAATTATGGCCGATGCTGATCGAAAAAGCCTATGCATTACTACGTGGTAAATATCGACCTGGCAAAGAAGATTATCCGGGAATTGAAGGTGGTACCGGCGAAGAGGTCATAGAGGTATTAACAGGTCAAGAAGCTGATATGTATTATGTATCTAGGCTTGATGATGATAGCTTATTTCAAAAGGTCCGTACCGCATTGGATGACAATAAAGCGATTACAACAATGACTCCCGGAGAGTATACCGACCGAGAATCGGAGGAAATGAGAGAAAAAGGTATCCCGTTGTATGCATCTCATGTTTATTATATTCTTGACATCACAACTAATGAAATTACGTTGAGAAACCCGCATAATAACAGCAGTAAATTCGGACGCACTTTTACAATGGATATGACGAATTACAAAAAATATTTCCTGACCATATCAAGACAGCGATAATATGTCATACACCATTGAACTAACTGTTGGCGTTGAGGAAGTATTACCGCCTGATTTTGAACATACGGTTGTTTGTAAATCTGTTTATAAAGACACAGAAACAGATACCTATTTCTGTGAGATAAAAGGCATTGATGACTTAAACTGGCAAGTGTTAAAAGAGTCTGACTCGTTCCTCTTATTCAATACTGAGATTCACATCTCCTCGATCAAACCTTCTAAACCAGGAAAAGCAGCATCTATACTTATAACATTTTGACGGAGATCAATCCATCTTAATGATACGTTTTATGATTTGTCCTCTATTGCTTTGGAAAACCAAATGATACAAACCATTATTATGTGAACGTATGTCTAGGCTTGTTGGCAAATCACGCAACCAGCTTCTCACTAGAGCGCCTCTACCATCATACAATTGGATTTGCGAAATCTTTTGATCGAACTGCCAATCAATGACACCACTTGTCGGGTTTGGAAAGATCTTTAATGAGCGATTCAGCACCTCAATTGAAGTTAGCTCACATGCTGGATTATTGGTAACCAATCCAGACCTAGATGCATTCAAAGCATTGACCATTTTAGTTTTTTGTCCATCCGTGAACATAAACATGCAATCGTCATTTACATAATCCATAAAATTCATGAACATATCATCCGTTCCACAAGAGCTTTGTGGAAAAGACGGACATCCTCCATACGGACTTTCCTGGGTTGGTGTATCAAAAATACCGTCATCTACTGTGCAATCTCCATCGCCCCAAATATGTTCCAAGTCAAAATAATGCCCAACCTCATGTGTTAAGGTACGTCCACCATTATAAGGAGCCTGTACAGTACCTTCTGTACCGAAATATTTATAATCCATTACAATACCGTCCTCTCCAGCAGCAGCAGTACCTGGTGGTGTAGCATAACCAAGCAGTGAACCGTTCGAATCGATCTCACAAACCCAAATATTCAAATATTTATCCTCATCCCAAGCATCAACTCCTCCTTGTGCAGAATAATAGATATTTCCATCACTTACATCTCCAATATTGGCCACGGAGGTCTGAACGCGATTAATACCATTGGTAGGTTGCCCATTGGGATCTGTAGTGGCCAGACAAAATGTAAAACCAACATCCGCAGTCACAAAAGAAAAAACAAAGGGTACACTTGATATATCTGGATTCGTCTTGGTAAAATCCTGATTTAAGATCTGTATCTGAGAGAGGATTTGTGCCTCTGAGATATTTTGTATGGCATTAGCATATACCACATGCACTACTATAGGAATCTCATACATATGAGAATCCAAACGATTTGATAATTGCATTAAATGGGCTTGATGCCATGATGCAGCATGTCGTTCCACATCTCTTCGTTGGTCATAAATATGTGGCCACTTTTCATAAGTAAGTGCTTGCTTTAAGACTGTTCCACAGTGATGTCGATCTGCACCATAAACAGAATAATGAGGAGATTGAAAGGTGATTTGGGAAGAAAGGTTGGTCAGGGTGAAAAAGTAAACGACTATTAGTAGTAATTTATTTTTCATAGTATATAATATTGTGATACCTTTCTAGTACGATGATTCTCATTATTTCGTTACACTTTGTCAAGAGCTTTGAGAATTGAATTCATTCACGTAATTTGTAAATAGCATAAAAATAAATTGACATGGACCTTTTGATCATCGCTTTATTAGTTGTTATGATGATTCTTTTATTGATCATAGTATATAAACAATCACAACAGAACAATACATCTGGCTACCAAGACATCTTAGAAAAAATGATAGGATCCGCTTTCCAAGATAGTCGAAAAGAACTCAATCAAAATCTGATGCAAAATCGCCAGGAACAAACGGGTAATTTCAATCAATTTCGCCAATCCTTTGAGAACAGACTGACCAGCATAGAAGCAAAACAGACCGATTCACTTGAGAAAATGCGAAAACAGATTGAAGATGGCTTAGGTGATTTCAGACATAGCATGAATCAAAATGCCAAAGAAAATAGAGAGGAATTACATAGAGAACTGAATACCTTCAAAAAGCAATTCACTGAAAATGTCCATTCGTTCAATGAGATACAAAAAGAGAAATTTAGTGAATTAGCCAAGAGACAAGACGCCTTGGTTCAAAAGACTGAAGAAAAACTTGAAAAAATGCGTGAGACGGTCGACGAAAAGCTACAAAGTACACTCGAAAAAAGACTCGGCGAATCATTTAAATTAGTGAGTGAACGTTTAGAGGCCGTTCAACAAGGTCTTGGCGAAATGAAAAATCTAGCAACAGGAGTTGGTGATCTGAAGAAAGTTTTATCGAATGTTAAGAGTAAAGGTGTATTAGGTGAGATACAACTAGAAAGTATTCTGGAAAGTATTCTAAACCCTGAACAATACGATAAAAATGTAAAAACGAAGAAAAACAGCAATGACTTGGTCGAATTTGCACTTAAAATGCCCGGTCATGGAACTGATGGTTTTGTATATCTACCCATCGATGCCAAATTCCCGCACGTCGATTATGTGAATATTCAAGATGCACGAGATGCTGGCGATAAAGCAGCCCTTGAGATGCATACTCGTTCATTGATCCAATCGGTTAAGCGATTTGCTAAAGATATTAAAGAGAAATATATTGACCCACCCCACACAACTGACTTCGGTATTATGTTTTTACCTGTCGAAGGGCTCTATGCAGAGGTTATTCGTCAACCAGACCTCATGCAACAACTACAACGTGAATATAAGATTGTGATCACAGGTCCGACTACAATGGCAGCTATTCTAAATAGTCTTCAAATGGGATTCCGAACCTTAGCCATTCAAAAAAGAAGCTCTGAGGTTTGGCAAATATTAGGAGCAGTTAAAAATGAATTCAAAAAATTTGGTGAGATCGGAAGAGCACACGTCTGAACTCCAGTCACAAGAGACAATCTCGTATG
>CAXQBA010000301.1:0-3657 GCA_964221885.1 Luminiphilus sp.
AGAAATTTTTGAACTATATGGTTTTCAGCCTCTTGAAACGCCAGCCATGGAACAACTAGACACGCTAACTGGCAAATATGGTGATGAGGGTGATCAATTACTTTTCAAAATTTTAAACAATGGCGACTATCTAAAAAAGGCTGATCAGACCGCACTGCAACAAAAAAATAGTAAAGGTCTTCTAAGTAGTATCTCGAGTAGAGCATTACGCTACGACCTTACGGTTCCTTTTGCTCGATTTGTTGCATCTAATCATACTCAACTACCTATCCCTTTCAAACGATATCAAATACAACCTGTATGGCGTGCCGATCGGCCTCAAAAAGGTCGATACAGAGAGTTTTATCAATGTGATGTGGACGTTATCGGATCCGATTCATTGATTCAAGAGGCTGAACTTTGTCAAATGTATGATATGGCATTTGCAAGATTGGGTATTGATGTAATTATACGCCTTAACCACCGTAAGGTCTTGAGTAGTTTAGCCAATTTATGTCAATTATCAGATCAATTCATGTCAATGGTCACGATCATAGACAAATTAGATAAGATAGGATGGGATGCAGTATGTGAACAATTGGTCGGCATTGGAATGCAACACGAGGCCATTGAACTTGTAAGAAAAGTCATCTACAGCCAATCGATAGATGACATTAAAAACCTTTTAACTGACGCTGATGGAATCGACGCTCAAAAGGACTTGCAACAAGTTCTTGACTACTTAAAAGGGTATACTTTTACCAACACACTCCAAATCGACTTTGGTTTAGCACGAGGTTTATCTTACTACACAGGATGCATCTTCGAGGTAATCGTAAACACCCAAAATGACCATCAAGCTAACATTAAAATGGGTAGTATCGGTGGTGGAGGTAGATATGATGAACTAACAGCCATCTTTGGCGTGAAAGGCCTCTCAGGTGTTGGTGTTTCGTTTGGTGCTGAACGAATCTTTGATGTAATGAATGAACTTCAACTCTTTGATCAAACAACTACATCCGCATCTAGTCTTCTGATTCTCACTATGGATGAAACAAGTTTTAACAAAGGGATTGATTTAGCTACTTTATTCCGTTCTAATAAAATCAATACGGATATTTATCCAACCTATGGCAAATTTCAGAAACTCATGAAATATGCTAATAAATCAGGAAATAGACATGTGCTGATTATTGGTTCACAAGAGGTTGAAGAGGAGAAATACACACTGAAAGAGATGCATACAGGGGATCAACAAAAGTTAACCTCTAAGGAAATCATTCAATTCTTTTGTGACTAGCTGCGTTGAGGATGAACATGTCGTTCTGCGTGGTATGAAGAGCGAACCATTGGACCTGATTCGACATAATCAAACCCTTTTTCAAGTCCTACAATTCTGTATTCCTCAAATACATCAGGATGAACATATTCAGCAATATCAATATGTTTCTTAGTAGGTTGTAAGTATTGACCTATCGTTAAAACATCACAACCATATTCTACAAGATCATCCATGATCTTGAATACCTCCTCTTTCGTTTCTCCCAAACCAACCATAATACCAGATTTGGTGCGAATTCCATATTCTTTCGTACGTTTGATCTGCTCCAAAGAGCGCGAATACTTGGCTTGAGGCCTAACTTTACGATACAGGCTTTCTACGGTTTCCATATTATGAGATACTACCTCTTGACCTGCATTGATCATCATTTCTAAGGCATCCCAGTTGGAACGAACATCTGGTATGAGTGTTTCAATAGTCGTATCAGGTGAAAGTTCCTTGGTCAAACGAACTGTTTCGTGCCAAATAAAAGCACCCTTATCTTTCAATTCATCTCGATTCACTGAAGTAAGTACGGCGTGTTTTACCTGCATTAGTGAGATTGCTTCAGCTACTCGCTGAGGCTCATTTTCATCATATTCCGGCGGACGTCCAGTAGCTACTGCACAAAAGGAGCATGAGCGAGTACATACATTTCCAAGGATCATGAACGTGGCTGTTCCTTCACCCCAACATTCGCCCATATTTGGACAATGACCACTTTGGCATATTGTGTGGAGTTTATACGTGTCGACTAGTTTACGTACTTTCTTATATTCCTCACCTATAGGTAGTTTGACACGTAACCAATCCGGCTTTTTCCGTCGCTTTGGCTCCTCCTTTTGTTCGATATTATTTACTATTGGCAATTCTAATCGCATACCTAATGTTTTTACCACCGGTTTCCCAGATGTCTATGGATGTACAAATTTACGAAAATTGGATAATTTTGATTGAAAATCATTAAAGAGATATCATTAAAGAAAAAATCTGCATTCAATCCTACCTCGATATCTTTCATAAATGAATTATTCCCCCCCCAATCAATGAGTAAGGCAGACTTCAAAGAGAAACCAGGCTCGATCAATAGCTCTCCCCATCCATAGGATGGTCCAGCTGGACCATCGACCTCTTGAGGTGTTAGAAACTTTTGAGCATTGTCTTCATTGAATTTTTCAGCACGTATCGTGGGTTGACCTCCCGAATTGCGATAGATCAGATTTAAATAATAGGGTTTCAACAAACCAAAATTTACATTACCACCATATACCCAAGCTAATGAAAACATTCCTCCATCATCCTTACCCGATAAATAGATTTTCTCGCTGTAACCCAATTTTCCAATGTAAAAGTTGTTGCGTTTTCCATAAATAAAGGCTTTGGTAGCACCACCAATTATGGATAAGGTCTCATAGGTCTGCTCTTTTTCCTTTATATGCTTAATCTCCGAGAAAGAGGCTGTAAATTGCAAGGTGCGACTATTATGCTTTATGAAACCATATGAGATATTCACATCCCAACCAGTAGTATGAACACCACCTCCAATAGACAACTCATTATTGAAAGGCTGAATTTCGTTGAATTCAGAACGGTTCCACTGAGCTGTTGTGCTTGATGTTATCAGCATCAAGAAAAAATAAAATAAAACCAGATCTTTCATTTATTTGGTAATGATATAATTGCAATATAGTCATTATACCCCTAATAACACATCAGGTTCATATTAGTTAGCATCAAATTAACGAGCCTCATTAAGAATATGTTAAAAAAAATGTAGATTTGGTCTATCATTGTATGTTAATAAAAACCACACATAATCTAATTTGACTATGCGAATCTGTATACGAATCATACTTCTATTAACACTAGCCCTATTATCATTATCAGTTACTGCGCAAAATACTGGAGTTATCACTGGTATAGTAGCCGACGAATCAACGGAGGAAGCATTACTAGGCGTCAATATCTCATGTGGCTCAATAAACACAACGACTGACTTTGTTGATGGTGCTTACCGAATTGAATTGGAAGAAGGTGAGCAAACCTTGGTTTTTAGCTACCTTGGTTACACGACACTCGAAAAAACAGTCCAAATCGAGGCAGGAAAATCAGTGGTTATGAATATAGCATTAAAAGAAGAAGCTACGATTCTCGAGACAGCTACTATTACCAGTTCAAAATTTGAGAAATCCCTCGGGGAAACTACTGTATCCATTGAAGTTGTACAACCCTCACTTATTGAAAATACAAATGCTCAATCTGCTTTGACGAGTTTCACGAGCGATTTGGTAAGTACATTAAAGCGGCACAAAGTTCTTGACAAACACTGAAAACTTTGCTATAATGTATGTATAAAT
>CAXQBA010000302.1:0-4149 GCA_964221885.1 Luminiphilus sp.
TGCAAAAAGTATTGGTGAGAATGCGATTCACGGATCAGATTCAGACGAAAATGCCAAGATAGAAGGTGATTTTCATTTCGCTGGACTTGAGCAATTCTAAATAAAAAAGGCTCCTATTATAGGAGCCTTTTTTATTTTAAACATTCGTGATCAACATTTCAACACGTTGATTTTTTCTTCGCCCTTCAACGGTTTCATTATCACTGATAGGTTTACGTTTCCCGTAACCTCTGTAGCTTATTCTTGATGGAATAATCCCTTTGGTGATCAGATAAAGACGAACTGATCTCGCTCGTTTCAGAGATAGATTGTCACAATAGGAGTGCGATGGTAAGCCATTTGTGTGCCCACCAATTTCAACTCGTAGATTTTTGTTCTTTTGTAGGAACAAATAGAATGAATACAAGTAACGTTCTGAGCTTCTATTTATATTGAATGAATCAGCTTCAAAGCGCAACTCCTCTAGTCGGTATATATCACCTATCTCGATATCTTTAGGCTCTATCTTATCTGCAATAAAATTCCCTTTAATTGTATTTTTGATAGGTGTATTAGGTACTACTTCAGTTGTGTTATTATTGACTGGATTGTTGTTATCGTTTTTTACGATATCTTTCTCCTTGGGTTCAGGATCAGTTACAATAGTATCACTAGAAGCAATGATCGTACTTGGGACATTACATTCTACGATTTCCGACATGTTATCAACCAAAATATTACCATTATAGTAGGACAGTGTAGGTGTCTTATAATAGGCTTCGATCACTAAATGCGTGTAGGTGCTCAATGTAGGTTTTAACTCAAATTCATAAGATCTCCAATCTGTGTGATCAACCGCCTGATTGATGGAGGATAGAAGCTCTGTTTTTTCGCACCGTCCATTCGATCCCCAAAGACGTAGAACGATACCTTTATTGAAATTGACCGGAACACTTTGATTTTTCTTGGTCGGACTTATATACACAGGTGACATACAAGCATATAAACTTACCTTATAGCAAGTGCCTTGTACAAGTGGGGAAGAGAGGTATTGAGTAATAGATTCCCATGTGTTATTATCGCGTGTTACTAAACCAATATATGTTTTTCCATTGAAAGCAGGACGGGTTACATTGAACCCGCCATAAGGTTGAATATCTGGAGGTGTTTCATTAATATAACCACAATCAGACCAATGGTTTGGTGCCTGACCAGGACCAGCTATCCCTTCAAAAGAAGGATTCTTTACATAGATAACTTCGGAATCTTGTCCATGTATAGAGAGTGTATACACAAAACAAAAAATAAAAAAAATCGGTCGTAACATTAAATACATCATTTCTTTAGAACATTAAAAACTATACCAAGTTTGTCCTGGCGTAAATATAAAATATACATTTGTAAAAATGGATTGAAAAATCAACTAGTTTTGCACTAGATAAAAAGTATGAATCAGCTATCTTTGCCAAATAATCAATAAGGTATGCAAGTATATAAATTTGGGGGTGCGTCGATTCGTGATGCCAATCGTATCAAAGAAATTCCAACAATCATCTCGCAATATAAAGGAGGTTCATTGCTTATTGTTGTATCGGCTTTAGGCAAAACAACGAATGCTTTAGAACGTGTATTGACTTACTATATGCAATCAGAAGTATCGCAAATGAATGAGGCGCTTTCGAGCCTACAAAAGGAACACTATGAAATTATAGAGGCGTTGTTTCCGTCAGGCCATTCCATCTATGATGATATCAATGATACATTTGAAGAATTGAATTGGATATTGGAGGAAGAACCCGTTGAGCAATTTGATTATTTGTATGATCAGGTCGTTTCATTTGGAGAATTTTTATCATCAAAGATTGTAGCAGCCTATTTGAATGAACAAGAATTACATACAACATGGCTGGATGTACGAGACTGCATTCAAACGGATAATTCATACCGCGAGGCAGTAGTTGATTGGCCTTTAACTGGTCAACGAATTGAAAAAGTAGTACCCCCTTTACTCGAAAAAGGCCATGTAGTGACTCAAGGATTTTTGGGTGTAACCACAGAAAATTTTACAACTACATTGGGGCGAGAAGGTTCGGATTATTCAGCTGCCATATTTTCTTATTGTTTACAAGTTGAACGTATGACTATTTGGAAAGATGTACCGGGTGTTTTATCAGCAGATCCCAGACTTTTTAAATCAGTCACTAAGTTAGATGAGCTATCTTATGAAGAAGCTATCGAATTGACCTATTATGGCGCACAGGTCATACATCCAAAAACGATACGTCCGTTGGAAAATAAGTTGATCCCATTATATGTTAATTCATTTATTGATTGGAACAAAGAAGGGACCATTATCAAGAAGTTGACCGCATCAAAATATCCACCTATGATCGTAGTGAAAAACGATCAAGCCTTACTTAAAATATTTTCGAAAGACTTTTATTTTGTTGATGAATTAAAATTTTCTAATCTTTTTGGCGTTATAGCTCGTAAACAAGTGAAGGTGAATATGACTCAAAATACGGCCTTGTCATTCTCTGTTTGTGTAAATAATCAACCATCGAAGATTCAAGCATTGATACAAGAATTAGCTGATGATTATGCGGTTGAGGTAACTGAGGGTCTAAAGTTAGTAACCATTCGATATGCCGACCAGAAAAGTCTTGAAAAAGTAATGGATGGGCGACGAATCTATCTGGAAGAACGAATTAGAAATACAACACAGCTTGTTATTGATCAGAACGAACTGTTATCTTAAACGAAAACGTTTTATGTATATACGATTTAGTATCATTTTTCTTTTATTTATTCAATGTGCATATGCACAAACTGATGCAGAAAAATCGGACAAGAAGTTGGTCGATCCATTAGAATGTCCAACGATTCATATTGATATAAAGAACAATCAATTAACAGCCAACTCATGGGATGAGGGGGTTATACATATTTCTATGGAAATACAGACCAATGTACCCAAGGCAATTTTATCGGAGCTTGTCAAAGCGGGTCGATATAAGATGGACAGTGGTAAAGATGGAGATGTATTCGTATTACGAGCACCAAATCTCGAAAAAGTAATTTTAATAGATGATGAACCTCTTTTGGAGGAGATATCTATACAAGTTTTTACCCCAGGTTTCTATGCTGAAGAAAATGGAATGTTATCTAAAGATATTGATGAAGAAGTAATTGCAGCACGATCGGCTAATGAGGAACAAGCCAGAAAAATGTTGAAAGAGATGAAAAAGATCAAGGAAAAAATTAACTGGCAGGTTTCCTTTTCTACTACCTCAAATTCGGAGGAACTCATTGATCCATCAAGGTTCAAGATCGTTGTTGATGGCGTTCAGACCACCTTAGATAAATTACACTAAAATATTTATCGAAATGTCTTATGTTCTAAGTGTATTTTACTGATAAATATTGATTTGAAATTGTATATTTGACAGCTAACACTGTCACCTTCCTTTATGCAGATCAAGAAATTAGAGATCAAGGGTTTTAAATCATTTGCTGATAACACAATCATTCATTTCAGTGAGGATGTTGTGGGTATTGTCGGTTCGAACGGTTGTGGTAAATCGAATATCGTCGATGCTATCCGTTGGGTTCTAGGTGAACAAAAGAAAAGTAATCTTAGATCTGAGAATAACACCTCTGTTATTTTTAATGGCACCAAGTCGAGGAAGACGTCTAATATGGCTCAAGTAACATTGACGTTTGACAACGATAAAGGCATACTTCCAATTGCATTTGGCGAGGTCTCTATTAAGCGTTGCCTTTATAAAGATGGTACAAGCGAATATTATCTGAATGGTGTCAAATGTAGGTTGAAGGATATTAATAATCTGTTGGTTGATACAGGTATGGGACCTGATTCCTATGCGATTATTGCGTTGGGGATGGTAGATGAATTACTCTTAGATAAGGATAATTCGAGGCTCAAATTATTTGAACAAGCTGCGGGCATCTCAAAATATAAAACGAGGAAGAAAGAAACTTTTTTGAAGTTGAAAGCAACAAATGCTGATCTGGAACGAATCAACGACCTTGCCTTTGAGATCGAGAAAAACTTAAAAAGCCTTGAACGGCAAGCCAAACGTGCTAAGACGTATTATTCCTTAAAAGAAGAGTACAAGCGATTAAGCCTTGAGCTATCTTATTATAGAT
>CAXQBA010000303.1:0-8889 GCA_964221885.1 Luminiphilus sp.
GCTAGGCGATTAGCCTAGCCACACCAATTTCTTTGAAAGCCGCTCTGGCCTCATTCTCAACTTTGGCAGCGATGATGCGAGTGCACGTGTAAATTGGCTTCATTTGAGGTGTTCTTTATCGCTCCGCAACTCGACATCAGCGGGAGGAAGGATGGCGTCGTCAATGTCACCTGCAAATCCCACCAACGTAGAGGTCGCACTATTCTTGTAAGATCGTTTTTCATTAAACTGTTGCAATCTTATCTAAAGAACTTCAATGTTCTAACTGCGTTTCGAGTGTTTCGCTCAGAGGCTCCGCAACACAGCGTTGGCTTTTTCTGTAAATGCAAAGGAGAGTGAATGGCGGCGCTCGTTTTCAGCTTGTAAGTTTTAGAAATTTGACCCACCCCCATTGTGTGTTTACCGTGTTTACAAACCAATTAGGGAGTATCCGAGATGTCGGTGGCAAATGTCGTTATGTTTGAATTTGAAACAAGTGAAGACCTTGAAAGCTGGGCGGTTTGGTACAAGAATAACGGTCCTTTCCCTCATCAAGAAATAAGTCTTTTTGTAAAGACTGGTGAAACATCTGCATTTGGAATTGCGACATATCCAAATGAAGAATCGCGAGAAACAGGCGGAAGGCTTCGCGATGATTTAATTGGCAATTCAGAAATGTCATTTAAAATTAAAGAGATCGTTCCACTAAGTGGTCCAATTATATTTGAATTTATTGACGGCGTTTTAAATCCCCCACATTTCTCTTGATGCGCAACCAGGTCAATTCCATCAATCGGGCACGCTTCGGTTCCGATAGACAGAAATTCAGGTAAACCTCTGTGTACCTATCGTTATTCATAAGCGCATTTGCGGCTGCAACGATCCTTCCAGCACAATCCGAAGCATTACTTGCGTATCAAGTTTCAATCTCACCAGATGCGGTGGTGCAACTAATTGCTGTCGCTACACTAGGAAATGTTTTAGGCGCAACATTTAATTGGTGCCTTGGCAGACTTACAGAAAATCTTAGGGCCAAAAAATGGTTTCCTGTTAACGAAAAACAGCTCCAAAAGGCAGAGCGATTTTATGGACGATATGGTCGTTACTCGTTGTTGTTGAGTTGGGTACCAATTATCGGTGACCCAATTACAATAGTCGCAGGCATATTGCGAGAGCCACTTTTGTCCTTTGTACTCCTAGTGACTATTGCAAAGTGCGCTCGCTATGTTTTTGTCGTGGGACTTGCAGCCTTTCGTCTTTGATTGTTTGGATGTTTGCCATCTACATTCCATTCATCATTGCCAATTGTAGCGTAACGGCCCCGCATCAATGCAGACTGTATCGTACCTACGTGGCAGTTTGAGCAGACTACTTCCTGATTTCTTGCATCTTAGAATAGCGTCAGGCGCAATTTGTGACGCGCTTTGGACTTTAAAGCTAGGACGCCTTTTCAATAATTATCAAAAACCTGCTCAGAAAATAGTATAAAAGGCTTTACACTAATGTCGGTTGTTTAAAATCAATATTCGTTAAAATTAAGATGGTTTATCAGCCCCTTTGGTCAAGATTTTCTAAAATGGAAGTAATTCGTTCTATAGTTCCATTTTCTTCATAAGCCTGCAAAATGCTATCTGTTCCGACCATCCACTTGGGTTTACTCTTTGCCCAAATTTCAACCTTTGGCATGAAATCGATCTGATCATGAAGTAAGCCAGCTGGCACGTAAACCATACCATCTAAAATATCTGGTTTACTATAAATCTTTGTGCTGCAGTGCGAGCAAAAGTTTAAGTGTAAAGACAAACCACTCCCGCCGTAGTACGTATGCGTTGTGATGTCGCCTTTAATTTCCAATTCGTCCTCTGTGAATGCGAGTCCCGAAAAGCTTCCCCCCCAGAGCACCTGACAATCTGTGCAATGGCAACGAAAATGCATCATTGGATCGTAAGGAATTTTTACGTGAATATTTCCACAAAAACATTTTGCTTGATATGCCATCTCACTCCTCAAAACTCATTTTGTGTGCTCATTAGTCAAAATAAATACAGACGTTGCAAGAAAAAAGTAAAATCTAATAATTTTATACCATCAAAACACCCTTTATTGTTAATCTTTTTGATGATTGCTGGATCACCTGTCCGATTGAAGACCTGCTCCCATTTTACTTTAAATGAGCCATAATGAGACGGGGCAGAAGAAGAAAGCTCCTATAAATTATTCTAAGGTTTCCAAATAGGCGGAACTAGGGTCTTTGCCAGCTGTAGGCCTTTAATTCATTTTCAATACCTTTGGAAGAAACATTCTTTTCATCTGAAAATTGATGGCTCGTCTGCAGCAGTACATATGTTGCCTTGGAGCATAATATTCCGCTTTCTTCGCATGCATGTTCCAGTCTCGAAGCTATGTTGACCGTTCTGCCAATTGCTGTGTACTCAAGCCGCTGATCGCTTCCGAAATTCCCTACATTACACTTTCCAGTATGAATGCCTACTCTGATCCGTAAAGCTTCTGGAAGATTGTACTCCTTGCGAATGTTTTCTCTATTCTTAGCAAGAAATTCCTGCATTTCGACGGCCATATGAAAACAGTTTGAAGCATCAGTTTCGAGGCCTTCACTGGATGGGTCACCGAAAAAGACCATTATTGCATCACCAATGAATTTATCGATGGTACCCCCGTATTTGAGGACCAATTCACTCATGGTCGTCAAATAGTAATTCAAAAAACGACCAAGTTCATCTGGATCCATCTTTTCAGATATCGATGTGAAATTTACAATGTCAGAAAAAAACACGGTCAAAATTTTGCGGGAGTTCTTTATACCTAAAAAATCTTCTCCCCTTAATATTTCATCGCAAATTTGTGGCGAGAGGTATTTAGATAATCGTCGTGATGCCTCTTGCAGTATTTGACGCTGTTCCTCCGCCTCTTCTTTGGCTTTTTGTACAAGATTTTTTTGCCGTTCAAGTTCGTTTGCTACAGATTTACGCAATTTAGCTTCAAGCTGAAGTTTGCTTACTTGACGCTGCAGTTGCTTTATTTCCTCATCATTCATTATTCATCTAATCGTTTAGTTTATATTTAAGTTGTCCTCAGTTTATAGGTATAGACGGTAACATCGGATTAATGATTGTACAGAAGAAAATGTTAACAAATCTCTAAACATAGGGCTGGACCAATGCAGATTGGGAAGATCAATAAGCTAGTTACTAAGCAATTCATGAAGATCGAAAGTGTGTCGTGATATTCATTTGATTTGATGTCCAATATTAGTTTACCGTGGAAGTCTATATTAGACTGTGTAATTTGGGAGAAGTTAATGAAACATTCTGGTAGTTGTATCTGCGGACAATATAAGTTTGAGACAGAATTAGACCCTATGTTGATCATTCAGTGCAACTGCACAAAATGTCGTAAATTGTCAGGTAGTTACCAGATTGGCTGCTTATACTCTGTTTCAGAAATTGAAGAAACTGGTCAAACTGCCTCTTATTCATTTGAAGGTGGAAGCGGCTATATGAATACCGTCCATTTTTGCACCCAATGTCATGTGCGCTGTAAAACAAACCCTGCACCTGAAGTGATGGAAGGAATAGTTGGAATTCCACTGGGAATTTTTGATACCGCTAAAGAACTATCTCCTAAGGCTGAAATATGGACCTCGGAGAAACTCCCTTTTTTGAAAACTGATGATTGTATTGTTGAAAGTTTTGAGGATAGCGGAATTGTGGAGCGACTGACTGCATTGCTGGAAACACTCGAAAGCCGATAAGTGAAATCGGCAGATTAACACTAAAACTTCTAGACACCCAATATACCGTTTCAGCCTTAATCTAACTCAGCGGCCCTCTCTGGAAGCATGGAACCTCCAGAAAACCAGACCAAGCATTCAATCACCGCTGTATTCCACCCCATCTCCGACAATAGAAATATTTTTTGGACGCTCTAAAGAGTACGTAAATCAAATTTAATCTAATTCTTTTCAGCATTTTCATTTTTATCTAGAATTTCTACTACAAAAGAAACAACATCGTCAGAATGTGTTTGCACATCAATTTCATCCCACTTTCCTAGGATAGTTCTATTCTGATCTACAAGGAAAGTCACACGCAGCGGATATATATGATCTGGTGGAGGTCTTTTCAGAAGGCCTAACTTATCGCTTACTTTCGATCCTTCATCGTAGAGCAGGTGGAATGGAATATTCTGGTCTGATCTGAACTTTTTATGAGTTGAAATGTCGTCTGGGGACACTCCGACAATGTCCAACCCCATATCCGTTATGGTATCGTAAATAATTGAAAAGCCTTTTGCTTGTATTGTGCAATACTCTGTTCCATCAGCAGGATAAAAATAAATAATAGTGTTTTTTGATAGATCTGCGGTTGAGTACATGTCACCTGATGAAGACTGTAGAGTGAATTCCGGGAATGTATCACCTACCTCAAATTTGGATTGAGTAATTTCAACTGGTGAACCTGAATTAGCTGTTTTGGCTTTGTTTTCCGCGCTCTGCTTTGAATTTAACGTGTCAGCGCGTTCTTCTTCGCGAGCTTGTTTTGGGGCTGATACTTCCTGCTTTTTCCAAAAAAAATGAAACTTACCGCCGTAACTAGGAGGAATAATTGAAACTAATTCCCATCCATCATTACCCAAGTTATTCAAATGATCATTCAAACTGACTTCGTCAGTATCAAAATCACTTTTTGTTGTCTTATAGATCCAATTCATTAAATTTTCCTTTTCCTAAATTATGATATTATAGTGCGCTCAATCGTTGATATTGCAAACATTTATTTCATTGTCGTTTTTATAATTTCGATTGGGTTAAAATATTTTGCCTCTTGCGGGGGTGTGATTTTTAGCGGTCCAATGACTTGTCCAATCATGTTGTGATTTCCCATTGTTATGAGAAGTGGGTTTTGTCAGAGTATTTTAAAACAGAGAGGAACAAATATGCCTTACGCACGAATTAATATGGCTGAATTTGCCAGCCGCGCAGAAGCAGAAAGAACCATCGCAATACTTCGAAACGATATAAAATCTGTATTCCCCGAAATTCGTGCGTTTGCCTGTGTCGAAACTTCAGAAACATCGGCTCTTACGATTTCAATATATGACAGTAAAGAAGCTGGTGATCGCGCCGTTGCGCAACGGGATAAACATCACGAAGATAAAGACTTGGCAGATTTATTTACACATGAAGGTGACTTAAGATGTTTCTACGTTGAGCAGGAACATGTTGGCGCCTTGTTAAAAAGTGGATCATAACATTGCACTTTTTCCCCCCAAGTAAAATCAGAGAGGAAACTGTATGGCCTACGCAAGAGTCGTAAACATGGAATACAAATCTATCGAAGATTTGGAACAGGCTATTAAACGGTGGGCAGACATAAGTATTCAAAAAACACTGGGTTTTCCAGAAGCCTTAAGCAGAACAGTTCTAAGAACAGGTCCAACATCCTGCATTAATGTTGCTGTTTATGAAACAGAGGAGCGTGCTGAGAAGGCGCGTCAACTTTTGAATCAATACAATGATGAAACAAGCGCTTTCCATGAGATTATAGACTTTCATGGAGAAGTTATTCATCAGGAATAATCATTTTCCTTTTATCCCCTTATTACTCAGCGCAAAGTAAGCACCGACCGAACCAGATAGCGCCAAATACTATGCCATTAGGATGGTATCGGCCTCGGACATCCGAGAGTGTTAGTGATTTCACTTTGTTAAGAATTTAAGGCAATGTAAGGTTGCGTAAGAAGTAAAGGACTATGCATGCCAGTTATAAAAAGACTGAACGTTAATACCTTCACGACGGAAGCAGACAATGACGCTTTTATAAAAGAGTTAACCACTCTTTGGCAAAAACTAGACGTGCACGAAATTCGTTCCAAAGTGTCTGTGGATATTAACAAAGATAAAAATAACCGATGTAGAATGACAGCTTTTGTTACGATCGAGAGTGAACAGGTTGCTAAAGTGATGGAAGATTGGGTGAAGAATATAGTCGTTCCCGCTCGCAACAAGTACCAACATGAAAATCTGATGATTGACGCGGAGTTGGTAGCCACGATCAAAAAATAGGCTTAATTTTCCTAATCCTGATAGAGTAAAGAACACCGACACACCAGCGCGGCTCTCAAGACGTTACGCCACGTTAGCCTGACCTAATACGGATGTGGGAATTTAGGGCGTCAGCCCAAACTGACCAAACTGAAGTGATGAATTCTCTGCAAATTAATGCGTTTAGGTTGCATTAAGCAGCTCTAAGGCTACGTCGGGTTCTGTGGAGGTAGCGCTTTATGCAGATTTTGTGGACTATAACTCTAAAATTAGTAATCTTGGCCTTGGGAGTGGGAATGGGTAGTGCCGAAAACCTAGTTAGAACCCAATCTTGGTCATACATCGCCGATACGGTGATGGGCGGAGTATCTCAAGGTTCTGCAGTCTATGTAAAAGAGGAAGTGTCAATAAGATTAAGTGGAATAGTCTCAACGAAGAACAATGGTGGTTTCATTCAAGTCAGAACGAATATCGGTCCTATTGGTTCAAATGAAAAAAAAGGAATTCGTATGGAAGTAAAAGGAAATAATGAGACCTATAATATACATTTGAGAAATGGCTCAAGTAGACTTCCATGGCAATATTATGCGGCAGAATTTATGGCTCCCAATAATTGGGTAACGGTTGAGATACCCTTTTCAAATTTCAAGAAATCATCAACTCTAATGAAAACAAAAATGGATCCCACTAGCCTTAAATCCTTGGGAGTGGTAGCGTATGGAAAAGACTACAAAGCTGATATACTCATTAGGAAAGTTGAACTTTACTGATTTTTCTCTAAACAAAAATAAAAATTCCACTCAAATGACCTCAGCAAGTGCAACCGAGTTATGAAGTTTTGCATGTCGTAATTGCATTCGACTAAATACAAGTGCGGTGCGTTGCTAAGCGCCATGTTTGCCCATCTTTCAGAAAATGCACTGCAGTTACACGGTAAGAAGAATTCCCTTCTACCACAATGTGGTTCAAAGCTACCATATCTTCGTTTTCAATTAATAGTTGAGGCTGGTTGAACTTCCAGTCGCCCTCTATGAGTTCTTTTATATCTTCCAGCCATTCTTCACGATTTTGTACCGTATATTCTTTAAAAAACATAAAATCTTCATGTACGAAAGCATCCATCTTTTCAAACGGACCGTTGTCCATTGCGTCAACCATTAAATTAAATTTTTCCATTTAGGAGTCTCACCATTCTTAAAAATTTATACTGTTCCCTCGAATATATTAACCGAGAGTACTGTATAAGGGTCAAGATTAGTTAGTTCAGTTTTACCCAAATATTTTCACTCGACAGTACCGTTAGGACAAATAAAATATTCCCTAACGTCTGAAGCAACTTAAATGAAATATAATTGCAATTGGATATCTAGCAAAGTTTTAAAGTTTCAGCAGCTTCACATTACCATCGCTTAATAATTGACCCGCTTGATTATTAAGTACAATACTTCATTGGGCTTAAACATTACTAAGTTGCAGTGGAATTGGATCAATGTATGTAAGAGTTAATGTTGTCGATTTTAAGTCGAAAGAGGCAATGGACGAGGCCTTATCCATTTACCGATTAAACTCAGCTAAATGGATGGTCGGAGCGCAATTCCTCTTAACAATGAAAACTTCTGATCAGTCGGCGATGTATGTCGCAGTTTATAATTCGGAAGACGATGCTGATAATGCTCTCGTAGGCCGTGAAAAATATATTGAGGCCATGGGTGACTTGGTACACGATGTATTTTACCACGAAGGCGATATGGACTTTGCGTATTTAAATGAAAACTTTATCAACGCTGATTCGATCCAGATAGGCTCGTAAGTGAAACGAATTTATAAATTCTTTGATTTGGAAAGTCATAAAGCAAGGTAATAATCATGATCGCATTTGATCCATAGACTAGTGTAACGTCATACTAGGAACTATATCCCTATATGGGTTCGCTGTAGGGGCTCAAAATTACGTTAATTTTTCTCAAAGGGATTCGTGGTATCCTTGAACTATTGCTGGAGATTCTAATGAGCCTGTATAAAAAATATCTAGATGTCTATTCAAATTGGGATTTGGAAACTTTCAAAAATATTCACCACGAAGATTATATGTTTGTAAGAGAAACCGACCTATTAACAAGAGATGAACATGTAGACAGCTTTGCTAAACTTTCAGTTGATCCAAATTGGAACTGGGACTGGTTTAAAGCAGTAGAAGTACTTTACGAGGACGAACACGTTCTGCTTACACGTTGGGAAGATAAAGGGGACATCGTAACAAATACAAGCATAATTAAAGACGGGTTGTGCTGGAGAGCGATTGTAGTAAGGAATCCAAAAAATAGCCAAACCTTTTGATCTTTTATTGATAAGCTTTAAGGATGTAGTATTCCGCGGGCTCAGAATTGGATTTTGCATAGATAATACAGTCGTATTTCTTTAGAGAATAAAATTTAGTTTCGAAATACTGCTGACGTGCTAAACAAAATGTTATGGTGCAATAGTAATCGCTTAAGTGGGAGGAAATTGAAATGAAGTACAAAGCACAATGTTCATGTGGGGCAGTTGTTGTAGAATTAAGTAATGAACCGTTTCAACAAATTTTATGCCACTGTAAGAATTGTAGAGCTTGGTCTGCCTCACCTGTAACGAGTGCTACTCTTTTCAAGCCAGAAGATGTAAAAATTACAGCAGGAAACGAGTTAATCCAACGCTACGAACAAAATGACGGACATGCGAAATGCTGGTGCTCTAAATGTGGCGGACATTTAATGAATGATCATACTGTTGGGTACGGCTTTATTGACGTATATGGAGCCCTACTGCAGGGTTTTACATTCAATCCGACTGCTCACATTAATTATGAA
>CAXQBA010000304.1:0-2648 GCA_964221885.1 Luminiphilus sp.
ATTTAAACTCAATATTCAAATTGGCATATTCCTGCTTTAATTCATCTATACTAACGTATTTGTATTCTGGGTCAGTATTGGCAAATAATTGGATATTTAAAAGTAGGCAAAGGGAATAAATAAGAAGTGATTTAAGTTTCATACATACGTTTTTTTGTGTGAATAATGCGCAATATAAGTTAATGCGTTGTAAAAGATTAATTGATTTTTTGATAAAAATCGGGTTTCATACAGTCTAGTATTTTTTTAACTGATTGATAGTCATTTTTTAACGCTTGAAAAGGCCATATTTCAAAATGCAATATATAGCACGTACTCCATCTTTCCAACCAATTTTTTTCCCATCCTCATAGGTTCTTCCATAATAAGAAATACCCACTTCGTAAATTTTTATTTTTGGAACCCGAGCTACTTTTGCTGTCACTTCAGGTTCAAATCCAAAACGTTTTTCTTTTAGTTCGATCTGCTGTATGATCGATGTTTTAAAAAGCTTGTAGCACGTCTCCATATCAGTCAGATTCAAGTTAGAGAACATGTTGGATAAAAAGGTCAGAAATTTATTTCCGATTGTGTGCCAGAAGAAAAGGACTCGATGTGGATTACCTCCCATGAATCGAGAACCATATACGACATCAGCCTGATCGTAAAAAACAGGTCTGATCAATATATTGTATTCAGATGGATCATACTCCAGATCAGCATCCTGAATGATTATATATTCGCCAGTGGCTTTTTTGATTCCAGTGTGTAAAGCGGCTCCTTTTCCCTTGTTTACATCATGATGGTAGTATTGTATCGACAAATCTGGATTGGCCTGTATATAAGAATGAATAGCTTGCTCTGTAGTATCCGTGGAACAATCATTTACAATAATGATCTCTTTTTCGATTCCATAGTCCAATACAACATCTTTGATCTTATTTAGAATAAGATGAATGGTCTTCGCTTCATTAAAAGCAGGTATGATGATTGATAACTTTTTCAGCATGTATTTAATGTAATAACATCGAAAATCTCGGGCTAATCTACGGATATTTTCTGGTTAATTAATGCATCATTTGAACTATAACCAACCCAGTCCTAGCGCAATACTTAAAATTATCAGTAAGATAGCTACGAATCGTTGTAAGAAAATGATCGTTACTTTTTTAAGCAATCGATTACCTATAAATGCGCCAGATATAGCAGCTAAAACGGACACTGATAAGACATCCAGTTGATCGATCAGGTCTTTTTGAAGAATGTCTGTTGCATAAACGGTCATTCTCGAACAATCGATAAAGGTTGAAATAATTACAGCTGATCCGATAAATGCTTCCTTTGATAAACCTGCTTTGATCAAAAAGGCTGATCGCAAAGCACCTTGATTACCAGATAGTCCTCCAAAAAAACCACTAAGAAGTCCTCCAATGGGGAGCCATTTTTTATCAAAGCTGATCGAGTTAAGTCTTGGAAGAAGATCAACAATAGCAAAAATGAACAACAGAAAAGCTATGACCAATTTTACTGGAATGATTTCAAAAGTCCTATTGAAAAGTTGATAGGATAGCAGGGGTGTTTCACTTGGAAACGAAATTAACACATAGGCTCCTAACCATGCAGCTAGGATCGCAGGGATCCCAAATCTGAGTACAACCTGCCAGTCGGCTCCTTTAGCCACTAGTAACAGTTTGAAGATATTATTGAAGAAATGTACAATGGCTGTCATGGCAATAGCTTGCTCTACAGGGAAATACAGAAAAAAAACGGGTGTAAGTAATGTTCCTAATCCAAACCCTGAGAAAAAGGTAAGGATAGCTGCCGAGAAGGCTATGATAGGAAGTAGAATGATCTCCACAAACAAACAATGTTTTGTTACCGTTGTGTAATAATGCTATAATATTCATTCAATTGGTCTAGAGTATCTAGATGATTGAACAAATTTATTAGAACAAACGACTATTTTTTTTGTAAATTAGTATAAAATCAAACAAAAATGAAGGCGTTTCTTACTACAATGTTCGTGTGGTTGTTTTTACAATGTTCATTTGCACAGTTTACCGTTCAAACCAATAGTAATGTCTCTCAATTAGTGAATCAATTTTTAGGCGATGGAATCAATATTGTTGGAACGCCTACTAAATATTGTAACTCCAATGGTACAGCAACATTTTATAACGGTCATTTAACGAGTTGTCCTATTGATTCAGGTATTGTTCTATGTACAGGATATGCATCATTTTTAGATAGATCGTACAGTTACACAGCAAGTGCAGGGCTTAATTATGGTATGAATGATGCGGATCTACTGACATTGAATTCCTCATCAAATACCGACATTTGTTACATTGAGTTTGATTTTACACCCGATTATGATACCCTGTCATTTGAATATGTATTTGGCTCTGAGGAATATTTGGAATGGGTAGGATCTGTTTTTAATGATGTATTTGGATTTTTTCTAACAGGTCCAGATCCCAACGGTGGTACATACAATAAATTAAATTTGGCAAAAGTACCTTCGAGTTCTGATATTGTATCGATCAATACGATCAATAACATCAGTAATCCGTCCTACTATATTAATAACTATCCTGATGGTTCAGTTGCAGGGCTTAGTGATCCAAATTTCACCTTGGATGGTTTCACAACTGTCATGCCCATAGGGT
>CAXQBA010000305.1:0-5464 GCA_964221885.1 Luminiphilus sp.
CCCCTTAAAAGACTACTCCTAAGCGCAATGCAATGTTGTGTCAGGCATTTCTGGGACTTTTGGAAATGGGTGAAGGAGCAGTATTTTGATTCGTCTCAGCTGGAGTATAAACTGTAGCACCGCCAAACGTATTTGTTACATCGATCAGACCCGCATCATAGTACACACCAAATGCTAACCGAAGCCCCCCTTCTGCATTAGGAGAATATTCAGCACCTAATCCAGCACCAATACTAAATTGTATTGGTGTAATATCTTTCCATACATTCGGTTCGCGAATAAACCCTTCACCGTCCGAATTCACTTGATACCCTGTTAGATCGTCTTCATAACCAGCTGCATCAACAGCCTCATCAAAAATACGTGCAGACCCTGTAACAGGCACACCAAATTTAACAATCGGTATATGGAAAAAGGCCCTCATGTAGGACTGACCCAATTCGTTCGTTCGTAGTTTTAAGCCGACAGGCAATTCTAGATAATTGATCGAATAGTTGATCCGAGTAAACGATTGGAATTCAATGATCTCACCTGATGTAGCAGGAATGCCTTGTGAATTGACATAGCTATCAAAATTATCCAGCTCTGTATTCTTAAAATGAACCGCACCATATTCATACAATAACGTTCCTCCTTTATTGTAGCTAAAATCTACACCAAAGGTCAAAGCATAATTATCAGCAGAGGTAAAATAATATTCTAATTCGACACCTAAACTAAAACCGGGGTTAAGCCCCTCGCTCTCTATTTTTGAATAATCACTATCCATAAAAGAAATAATCGGTTCAGCATGCACACCAAATTTGAGCTCTTGAGCGTTGCCTACATAAACAAAAAGGACAAGGATCAGAGCAATACCATAATTTTTTAGCATATCGTAGTTTTTAAATAATTTAAGCTAATTTTACACATCAATTTTTAAATGCAAATCATGAACCAAGTCAAAGTAATCGTACTCCTTACAAGTATAACTTTGCTCAGTAGTTGTTTTGAATCCACTTCAAACATATCAAAATTTAGACCAAACTTAGCAGGTTTTGTGACAAAGATTGATATCGTTCGGTTTGATGATCTCATATTTCAAATAGACACAAACAATATATCATCAGCTTGTTCGGAAATTGAACGTGCCCATCCCACTTTTTTTAATCAGTATTTGACGCAAATTTTAGGAACATCTGCAGATAGCCCTGTTAGAGACCGAATCATTCAAGGATATATCACTTATCCTGCCTCAAAATTTACTTATGATACGATCTCTTATGTTTTCTCGTCCTTTGATGATCTACAAGAACAATTAGATCAATTGAGTGCTTGTGTGGCTTATTATGGATTAAAAGACCATACGCCAATAGATACCGCAATATTTCTCATGAGTGAATTCAGTTTCGATAGAGCCGTTTCAGATCAATACTATTTATTGCCGCTTGATATGGCATTAGGACGTACTTTTTTTGCCTATCTAGAGTTAGGCATACCCCTGTATCAACGTATTGGATTAACCCGCAAGCATCTTGTCCCAAAAACAGCCCATGCTTTAGCAGAGGATTTCATTTTGAATACATACCCTGCAAAACCTGCACACATGATCGACGAAATGATCCAACAAGGAAAAATTTTCTTTTTGACCTCATGTCTTTTACCTGATACACCTGATAGCTTATTATTTACATTCACAGATGAACAGATCCAATATTGTCTGAAAGGAGAGCGTGCACTTTTCAAACATCTGGCTGAATCAGAATTGCTATACAATAACAATCCCAAAGAATACAATAAATACCTGAACCCTGGTCCTTTTAACCCATCCTTATCATTACCTGGAAATGCTGGATCTTGGCTCGGATACCGCATCGTATCACAAATGGTTCAAAGGCTTAGAAATGAAATGCATCGATCCAGTGATCAACCTGAACATATTATCGAACGAATGATTATTAAACAGATACTTCAAGAACAAAATCCTCAGATTTTTCTTAAGAATTATAAAGCTTGATCAACTATTAAATTAACAACCATGCTTCACAAAGAAAGTAAACAGTCCATCCTTTTATCGATATTCCTCATTACCATAAGTCTTTCAAGTAGTATTTTTTTATTCGCTGATTCCAATCTACTGTTTCATGCACTGATCAATGTCCCAACTTTTTTGTTCTTGATATTCATGTTACAATTTTTCAGAAACCCAAACCGTCCATTCATAACCGATAAACCAAAGCTTGTCAATTGTCCTGCCGATGGCAAAATAGTCGTCATCGAAGAAAAAGAAGAAAGGGAGTACCTAAATACAAAATGTATACAAGTGTCGATTTTCATGTCACCTATGAATGTTCATGTCAATCGTAACCCTGTGAGTGGAACAGTCGAATATAGTGCCTATCACCCTGGTAAATACCTGATGGCATGGAACCCTAAGTCTTCTACTGATAATGAACGAACCAGTATTGTCTACAAACTTGAGGATGGACGTAAAATCATGATGAAACAGATTGCTGGTTTTCTGGCTCGTCGCATTGTCAACTACTTGAAAGAGGGAGATTCCGTTTCACAAGGAACCGATATGGGTTTTATTAAGCTCGGCTCAAGAGTTGATCTTTTACTTCCTTTAGATGCAAAGATTAAGGTCGAGTTAGGTCAAATGGTAAAAGGTAACATCACCACTATCGCTGAAATTTAAGTCATAATTTAGTTAGAGTTGTATTAAAAACGCTCTCTAGTGGATTTTTAGTCAGTTTTTTATTATTTTAGTAATTCTCAAGATTATAATTGTATCAAACTAAAAAAATAAAATCATGAAAAAAGTATTGTTATTTTTTGCTTTCGTATCATTTACAGCTGTAGGTTCATTACAAGCTCAATGCCCTCATGCTGCTAAAACGACAGCAACTAAAACTTGTACAAAATCCAAAACAGCTTGTACAAAATCTAAGACAGCAACGGCAACAACCGTCTCTGCAACTGCTACAAAGCAGTGTTCAAAAACAACAGCTAAAAAATCTTGCACTTCAGCTACTGCAGCAAAATCTTCTTGTTGTGCTAAGAAAGGTGCTACAGCAACTAAGGTTGCCAATACAAAATCTTGTTCTTCAACTGCAGCTAAAAAATCTTGCTGCGCCAAAAAAGCCAATGCGACTAAGGTTGCTCAGGTTGCTATGAAGCAAGAAGAAAAATAAAACAACCTTTCCACTTTAAAAGTGCCCTTCTATTTCATAGAGCGGCACTTTTTTTTTAAGCTCTTCACAGCAAGCTGTTATGGAATTCAAGCTTCATTCTCCTTTCAATCCTAGTGGCGATCAACCAACCGCCATTCAAAAGATCGTAGAGAAAGTTAATAATAATGAAAAAGCCATGTGTCTTTTAGGTGTTACCGGATCAGGTAAAACCTTTACCATGGCGAATGTGATACAACAAACGAATCGGCCTACGATCATCTTATCACATAATAAGACACTGACAGCACAACTTTATGGGGAGTTCAAACAGTTTTTCCCTGATAACGCTGTAGAATATTTTGTTTCCTACTATGATTATTATCAGCCTGAAGCTTATGTGGTAGCAACAGATACCTATATTGAAAAGGACCTCGCCATCAATGATGAGATCGACAAACTACGACTAAGAACCACATCACAATTACTGACAGGCCGAAGAGATATCATTGTTGTTGCTTCTGTAAGTTGTATTTATGGTTTAGGAAACCCTGAAGATTACAAAAAAAGTGTGATCCGACTGGAGCGTGGTCAAAAAATAGCACGAAACCGACTCCTTTACATGCTGGTAGATAGCTTGTATTCTCGAACTGAAATAGAATTTGAAAGAGGAACATTTCGTGTTAAAGGTGACACAGTAGATATTAATCTTCCCTACACGGACGATGGAATACGTATCATTTTCTGGGGCGATGAGATTGATGAAATTCAGCGAATCGAGCTCAGCTCGGGCAAGCGAATTGACAATATTGATATTGTAGCTATTTTCCCAGCAAACTTATATGTAGCAGAGAAAGATCGACTCAATGAAATTATTCGAAATATTGAAGATGAACTTCATGAGCAAATAGAGGCGTTCAATACCGAACACAAGTATGAAGAGGGACAACGACTGCAAGAGAGAGTAACCTTAGACCTAGAGATGATGAGGCAACTGGGATATTGTTCAGGAATTGAAAATTACTCTCGTCACTTTGATGGACGAAAAAAAGGAATGCGTCCTTTTTGCTTACTTGACTACTTCCCTGATGATTATTTAATGATCGTTGACGAGAGTCATGTTACCTTACCTCAGTTTAGAGGTATGTCGGGGGGTGATAAGTCCAGAACGAATACATTAGTAGAGCACGGATTTAGATTGCCTTGTGCATTCGACAATAGACCCTTAAATTTTACAGAATTTGAGAATATCACAAATCAAGTGGTATATGTCAGTGCTACTCCAGCTGAATATGAATTATTACAAACAGGTGGTGAAGTTATTGAACAGATTGTTCGACCTACTGGATTATTAGATCCTCCAATTGATGTTCGACCCAGTATGAATCAGATCGATGATCTGATGGAAGAAATCAGGAGCTGTGTTCAGAAGGAAGAGCGCATTCTTGTAACAACGGTTACTAAAAGAATGTCTGAGGAGTTGGCTAAATATTTTTCACGACTTGGAATTCGTTGCCGGTATATTCACTCTGAGATAGATACATTAGAACGTGTAGAGATCTTACGAGATCTCCGTTTAGGGGAATTTGATGTACTGATCGGTATTAATTTATTAAGAGAGGGACTAGATTTACCTGAAGTATCTTTAGTTGCGATCTTGGACGCAGATAAAGAAGGATTTCTTCGTAATGCTCGCTCACTGACTCAAACATCAGGTCGAGCTGCTAGGAATGTTAATGGCCGTGTGATAATGTACGCTGATAAGATAACTAACTCCATGCAAATTACGATTGATGAGACGAATCGTCGTCGTAAATTACAAATTGCATACAATAAAAAACATGGAATCACTCCGAAAACTGTCCTTAAATCAAAAGAAGACATCTTAAACCAGACTACCGTAGGTGGGAAGAAAAAATACCTACAAGATAACGATGCTACAAAATTTGCATCTGATAAACCTGTAGCATATAATACGAAAGCCGAGTTAGAAGCAGCCATAGAACAAGCTAAGAAGAACATGAGAGAAGCCTCAAAAGATATGGATTTCCTTACAGCAGCTGAATTCAGAGACGAAATGAATGCATTAAAAAAGCAACTTGAAAAGAAATACAAATAAAACAATAAAGCTATTTCGTTTTGAAATTTTATTTTCAATTTGAATTTGAATCCATTTCGTGGAAAAAGCCATATGTGGTGTTTTTTTGCCATTTTTCTCAATCGCCTGAATTACAGTTGTTTATAAAAAACAGTACATAAATTAACATAGGTTGATATTTTATAATATTTTCCATATAAAAGAATAATTGAAAAAT
>CAXQBA010000306.1:0-6328 GCA_964221885.1 Luminiphilus sp.
ATCAACTGCAGAAAATACCATGATCACACACCAAATACCGATAGTGATGCCTAGTAAAGAAAGGGTAGTACGCAATTTATTACTCCATAATTGAATGAATGCTTGTCGACATGATTCGACGATTATACGTATGAGTAACAGTAGAAATGACATCAATTAGAATTAATTATTTGGAATGTAGTACGTCGATTATTAGCTCTCCCTTCTTCTGTGTCATTGGAAGCTATAGGTCTTGTTTCTCCAAGGCCCTCTGATGAAAGTCTGCTTGGGTCAATTCCTTTTTTGATCAGGTAAGCAACTACTTCAGCAGCTCTTTTTTGAGAAAGAATTAGATTATCATCATCGGAACCTATATTATCTGTGTGACCACTGATACGTATCTTTATTTTAGGATTCTTTTGGAGTAGATCAGTCAAAGATTGTAGTTCAGATTTTGATTTATCAAGTAAAGAAGCAGATGCTGTTTCGAAGAAAACATTTTTTAGAATAATTGGTTCGTTTTTCTTTTTGGGGTCGCTATTGACAATAGGTTGCAGTGGAGCGATCAGATCATAAGGCTTATCTAAAGTACTTTCTTCCTCAAGTGTGTAGTTAGCTGAATAGAAAGCATAACCTGGACGTTCAGCATGAAAACTATATATACCAAGAGGTAAACAAACTAAAAATTCTCCGTCTGCTCTTGTAATCATTTTGGCAAATAATTCTTGGGTTGTCAAGTCTATGATCTCAACAGCTGCTGATATTGGCTTTTGCGATGATTTATCAATCGTCTTGCCCTTGATATATGTTACCTTATCAGGCTTTGCATAATCCGGTAATTCGAATGAATATATATCCAAACCACCATATCCTCCAGGTCGATCCGATGATAGATAAGCTAGGTTACCTTTAAAATCTACAGCAAGTGTGGCTTCTTCAGCTATAGTGTTGATTGGGAACCCCAAATTTAGTGGTTTCGACCATTTTCCTTCTTTATTCCTTTTAGATACATAGATATCCTTAGATCCCATTCCTGGGTAACCATCCGACGCGAAATATAATGTTTTGCCATCTGGGTGTATACTTGGAGAGCTTTCATTAAAAGGAGTATTCAGCTCAGAAATCGGTTTGGGTGTCTCCCACTTTCCGTCTTTTCCTAAATGACTTATATACAGATCTGTGGTGCCCTCACCACGAGCACCACCTCTAGCAAAAAACAACGAAGAACCATTCGGACCTATACTGGGTTGTGACTCCCAATCTGATGTATTGATAGGTGGTCCCATATTCATAGGTTTGGACCAAACACCATTGATCTTTTTGGAGTAATACAGGTCACAACTTCCATAATCATTGGGTCTATTACATACGGTGTAAACTAACAATTTTCCATCAGCAGAAATACTTTGAGCACCCTCATTCTCAGGTGTATTAACATTAGCGATGGGCATTCCCTTAGACCATGTGGATCCATCATTCAGACTAAAATATAGATCTTCTTGTTTACGTCCACGATCCATATATTGAACTGTGTATACTAGGTCATTCAATGCGGTAACAGAGGGGAAATACTCAAGTTTATCAGAGTTGATGCCAGATCCTAAGTTACTTGGTTCAAAAGGTACTGGATTGGCTTTTGCATAGGGGCGAAATGATGCATCCATCACAATCTTTTTGGCAATATTTCGAAGTCGTTCGTTGATGTTTTTGAATTGCAAAAAGGAATCTGCACGCCGTTTGGCAGCGTTATATTTTTCCATGGACATATAGATCTTTGCCAATGAAAAATAGATGGTTGGATTGTGGTTTGGAGCTATTTGTATTGATTTTTCAAAATAATGTACAGATTTTTCAATCTCTTGTTCTTGTCCGTACAAGTCACCGATCAGGCGATACGAATTAATAAAGGTAGGGTCACGTTTGATCAATTTTAATAAGATCTTCTCAGCCTTTTTTATTTCATTGGCCATCAAAAACGAATAAGCTTCTTTATATTCTTTTTTAGTCTTATCTGATGCATTACGAACAGTTGTGTAATCTTCTTGAGCAAAAAGACCTATGCCGAACATGGAATAAAGAAATATGAAAAAGATTTGTTTCATCTCAGAATCATTTAATACAATCTGTTTTTTCAGCATCTTCCCAATTAAGTCCTTCTACATTGGCTCCTCTTATAACAGTACGTTCAAATATGCATTTTTCAATATCAGCATCCGCTAAGTTGGCATTTTCTAAGTTAGCTCCTCGTAGATTTGATCCAACTAAACTACATTCTGATAAGTCTGCTCCCTGAAGATTCGTGTATATGAATTTACATCCTGTAAGATCTGACGAGTTAAAGTTAGCACCCGAGCAATCAGCGTGGCAAAATGAAGTTATACTGCCTTCAAATTCTCCGATATCGGCCCCTTCAAAGTTTGCATTTTTCAAACTTGCCGGTTTTATTAAGTTAGGATCATCCATGATTTCCTTCCTGGAAATAAAATTGGTTTGTTTATTCACATCAACCACACCAAATATAGCACCACTAAGTATGGCACTTGAAAAGTCAGCCCCATCCAAGTTTAAGGTTCTGAAATCATAACCCTGTAAGTCTGCTTCAGTCAGGTTAATTTTCGGCATTTCTCCTTCGTTTTTCAAATAGGCCTTTTGATAAGCAATGAAATACTTTTTCCCTTTTTTCAAGAGATTGTATTGAACATCATTATAGGGTGTAGAAGGATCATCCTGAGTGTAGGCATGAGTAGTTAAAAGGTAGGTTAGGACGATAAAAAGGATTTTCATGTGATATCTTTTAATGATATAGACCAAATGTATGCCAAAAAAACAAAAATGTAGCTACTTAAGTCAAATAGCTGGCATCAAAAAGTAGTGGTAGAATATCTTTTACAGAATCGATCAAATAGATATCTCCTTTGTCTCCTTGAAGAATGATTTTTATAGGTCTTTCCTGTCTGTATTCTTTCTCATAGATGACCTGGCGACAAGAGCCACATGGAGGAACTGGTGAATTAATTTTCATGTCAGTGGTTGAAACCGTGATGGCAACGGATTCGATGATTTTATTTGGATAATTTGCTGATGCTGTAAAGAATGCAATTCGTTCAGCACACATAGTAACAGGATAGGCTGCATTTTCTTGGTTGTTTCCTTGGATAATTTGACCATCACTAAAACGTAAAGCTGCACCTACATAGAATTTTGAATAGGGGGCATATGCATGTTTAGCAGCTTCTTTTGCCTCTAACAATAATGCTCTGTCCAATTTATCAAGATCAGTTATGTCTTTAGCAACCCGATAGCTTGATGTAATTTTAACTTCTTTCATAAACGTTGTTTGAGAGGAGTTTAATTTTTAAGGTATACATTTGTAAAAAATACATTTCATTCCGTTAGATTTGCCTTCCATATGGATGTAGTTAAATTCAGCATTCATAATCGTAATAACGAACCCATAAACAAAATACTATTTTATGAAGAAAATCCTCATAATTGGTGCAGGAAGATCGTCAAGTTCACTTATTGATTATCTTTTGAATAAATCAGAGATCTATGATTGGCATGTTACGGTAGCAGATCAATCCCTATCATTAGCAAAAGACAAGACAAAAGATCATCCTCGATCTAAAGCTGTTACATTCAATGCATTGGATTCTGATGAACGTGCTCCTTTTTTAAGCGAATCAGATATAGTCGTTTCGATGTTGCCGGCTCACCTTCATATTGAAATAGCAAAAGATTGTCTGGAACTTGGTATTCATCTTGCTACAGCATCCTATATATCCGACGAGCTAAAGGAAATGAATGATGCTGTCAGGACGAAAGGTCTTACTTTTTTGAATGAAATTGGATTAGACCCTGGGATAGATCATATGTCAGCTATGCAGATGATTGATAAAATTCGAGCAAAGGGAGGAGAGATACATGCTTTTTATTCATATGCAGGTGGATTGATTGCGCCTGAATCGGATACTAACCCTTGGCATTATAAATTTACATGGAATCCAAGGAATGTCGTTCTTGCGGGTCAAGGTATATCACAATATCTATATGAAAATAGATATAGGCATACGCCTTATCATCGTCTTTTCAGTGGTTCAGAATTAGTATATATTCCAGAAATGGGTTGGTATGATGCATATCCAAATCGCACATCATTAAAATATAAAGGATCCTATGGATTGGATGATATTCCAACAATTATGCGAGGTACATTACGCTACAAGGGGTTTTGTAAGGCATGGGATCTTTTAGTACGATTAGGTTTGACAGACGATACTTATGAAATGGACTATGCGGATGAGATGACCTACAAGCAATGGTTACGTTCGTATTTACCTCCCAACCTAGAGCGAATGGGACAGGTATCCATACGTTCTCAAGTTGCAACACTATTTTATTTGAATCAAGCAGATGAGGCATTGGATAAATTAGAGTGGTTGGGTTTGTTTTCTGATGAGAAGATTCCATTGGATAAAGCGACCTGTGCTCAAGTATTGCAGGAATTGTTGGAACGAAAGTGGAAATTAGAGGATGAAGATAAAGACATGATATTGATGCAACATGAGGTAGAATACCAGATAAAAGATAAGAAGTACCGACATGTTTCTACATTGGTAAATTACGGAGTAGATCACGAAGAGACAGCTATGGCCAAGTTAGTAGGGCTTCCGCTGGCTATTGGTGTAAAAAATATATTGACGGGTTCCATTAGAACTCGAGGCGTATTAATGCCGATAACCGCTGAGATTTATGAACCTGTGATGCAGGAGTTAGCAGATTATGATGTATCATTTTCCGAGTTGGATCTTGAAATTCCATCATATAATGATTACTTTTCTGACAAATTAAGATAGAATGAAAGATGCGTTCATAGTTGATGGACTTCGTACACCCATTGCTAATTTCTGTGGGACTTTATCCACTGTACGTACGGACGATCTTGGAGCTCTCGTAATCAAATCTTTAGTTGATAGACATCCTTCTATACCTCTAGATGCCTATGATGATGTGATCATGGGTTGTGCTAATCAAGCAGGTGAGGATAACCGGAATGTAGCTCGTATGTGCGCACTTTTAGCTGGTTTACCTTACACCGTTCCTGGTGAAACGGTCAACCGTTTATGCTCATCGGGTTTGTCGGCAATTATTCATGCTAATCGCGCTATTAAAGCAGGTGATGGTGATGTTTTTATAGCTGGTGGTGTAGAACACATGACACGTGGACCTTTTGTAATGTCTAAGGTAAGTAAGGCTTATGGTCGTGACGCTACTTTACATGATTCTAGTTTCGGATGGCGGTTTGTCAATCCAAAAATGGACCAGATGTATGGGACAGACGGAATGGGAACCACAGCAGAAAATCTGGTAGATTTGTACAATATCAGTCGAGCAGATCAGGATGCATTTGCCTATTGGTCTCAAATGAAAGCAACCTTAGCACAAAAGGCAGGACGTTTGGCTAAAGAAATAATACCAGTCACGATTCCTCAACGAAAGAAAGATCCCATCTTGTTTGATCAAGATGAGTTTATCAAACCATCGACAAGCTTAGAAATACTTGCTAAGTTACGTCCAGCATTTCGTAAAGATGGTTCTGTAACGGCAGGTAATGCATCAGGTTTGAATGATGGAGCAGCTGCATCCATCATTGCTTCTGAGGCAGCCATAAGTCGCTACAGTCTCAAACCCATTGCTCGAATTGTAAGCTCAGCTGTTGTTGGAGTTGAGCCTCGAATTATGGGTATCGGTCCTGTTCATGCAAGTCAGAAGGCTTTGGAAAAAGCGGGATTAAGCTTAAAAGATATGGATGTTATTGAATTAAATGAGGCTTTCGCTGCTCAGGCTTTAGCATGTACCAGAGCTATGGGTTTGTCTGATGATGATCCAAGAATAAACCCCAATGGAGGTTCTATAGCCATTGGACATCCACTAGGCGTTACAGGTACGCGTATAGCTATCTCAGCTGCAATGGAGCTTCATGTGAAACAAAAAAGATTCGCTTTGATCACAATGTGTGTAGGTGTAGGTCAAGGCTATGCAGCTATTATTGAGCGTGTTTAAATAACAATCAAAGAAATGACAAAACAAGTACAAAATTATTTCATGGGACAATGGCAGGGTTTCTCTGGTGAGGGAATACTGCAACGCAATGCTGTGAATGGATCTGAAATTTCAGTTGTAAATGGTCAAGATAGTGTACCATTTGCAGATATACTGGACTACGGTCGTCGTGTCGGAAACAAAGTACTTCGTAAGATGACCTTTTTAGAACGAGGCTTGATGATTAAGAAGCTCGCCTTTTTTCTGCATAAAAATCGAAAGAAATATTATCCGATCAGTTATCAGA
>CAXQBA010000307.1:0-2840 GCA_964221885.1 Luminiphilus sp.
GTATCTGCAAAAGCAACGATCAGGTTTCCTTCTAGACTATTCTGCGCACACAATAGGGCATGAGCAGTGCCTAATTTTTGATCTTGATGATAGATACTTGCTTTTGCACCAAGGTCATTGGCTAATTGGGTAAGATATTCTTCAACCTCATTACCAAAATCACCTATAATGAAAGCAATTTCATCGATCGGTTCATCAGATGATTGCGTTAGGTCTTCAACTAATCGATGAACGATTGATTTACCAGCAACTTTCACAAGAGGTTTGGGAACAGTAATTGTGTGAGGTCTCAGTCGAGTACCTCGACCTGCCATTGGTATTATTATTTTCATATTCGTATTATTTTTTTCCCGTAGAACCATATCCGCCAGCACCTCTGTCACTTTCAGACAAAACGTCGACATTGTTCCACTCTATCTTTTCGTATTTAGCTATAACCATTTGAGCAACTCGTTCCCCGGGTTCTATAACCACGGATTCATTCGATAAATTTACAAGGATTACGCCGATCTCACCTCGGTAATCACAATCGATAGTGCCTGGAGCATTTGGGATGGAAATACCTTTTTTATAAGCTAGACCACTTCGTGGGCGGATCTGTGCTTCATATCCCATTGGTAATTCAATAAAAAGACCTGTTTTAACTAAGGTCCTTTCAAGAGGTGCTAGGGTAATTGGTGATTCAATATGTGCTTTCAGGTCCATTCCTGCGGCACCTTCAGTCGCATAAAATGGGTTGTCGTATGGTGACTTATTAACAATTTTAATTTGCATCAGCTATCTGTTTAATGCTATGACGAATATATAATCTTTTCTCAATCTTTAGTTGGCTTTTAAGTAATAAAACATTTTTTTGAGGAAACTTTAAAACCGTTTTGGGTTTCCAGTGTTTTAGGGGTATATTTGTGCTGCCTGAAAAAAGGTAAAAATATATGATTGAAACAATTCTTGATAAATCGGATTCTCTTTTTAGAAGATATGGTCTTCGTAGTGTAACTATGAGCGATATAGCCAAAACCTTAGGTGTATCTAAGAAAACGCTCTATGTGCATGTTGAGAACAAGTCTGATCTGATCAAAAAATTAATGGATCGTCATCTATCTCATACTGAAATGGTATTAAAATCGATCGGTATGAATTCTAAAAATGCAATTGAAGAATTATTAGGCATTTGTTTATACATGCAAAATGAGATCAAAGAAGTCAATCCATCATTGATCTATGATCTTCAGAAATATCATCCACAGATCTGGGACCTACTAGTCAATTTTCATGACTCATGTTTGTTTCCCATCCTGATCAAAAATATGGATAAAGGAAAATCAGAAGGATTGTATCGAGAAGATCTTTATCCACAAGTTATTGCAAAAATCTTTGTTGGAACGATACCGGTCATTTCAGATGCATTTAGTACAACCTTGAAGGATATTCCCAACTACATCATCAATAAAGAATTTATTAAGTACCATATTAATGGAATCGTTTCTGTCAAGGGGATTGATCTAATACGAGGTCTATTGCAAAAAAATAAATCATTAAAAGATATCATTTAACAATTATGAGAACAATACTATTTGTGGCTCTATTCGTACATGGTCATATTTGTTTATTCGGACAAACTACCGATGTCTTTTCATTGTCTGAATCCATTCAGTACGCTAATGAAAACAGTTCGGTTGTCAAAACATCCAATTTACAGATCGAAAGTGCGAAAGCTCAAGTTCTGGAATACAAGTCCATTGGAATTCCTAAAGCTAATATTGGCGTAGATTATAATTATTATCTACAATTACCAACCCAATTAATCCCAGCTGATGCATTCTTGTTACCCGGGATGCCACCACCACAGGATAAATATCTCGAGGCTCAATTTGGTACAAAAAATAATCTCAATCTCTCATTTAATCTGAATACCTTAATCTTTGATGGTTCTTATTTTGTGGGTTTGCGCGCTGCCAATGGACTTTTACGATTGACTCGAAAGCAAGCGGAATATGAACAATATGAAATTAAAGACCAGATCACGAAGGCATATTTAGCTGTTTTATTGGTAGAAGAGTCTAATCTGATCATTGATCGAAACATCAACAATCTTTTATCTCTATTCGAAGAGACAAATGCATTATGGCAGAATGGATTAGTTGAACGACTCGATGTAGATCGACTGTCGCTTTCTTTATCTAATCTGAACCAGGAAAAAGAAATTTTACAACGTCAATTGGACCTGGCAAAGACAGCTTTGAAATTTCAAATGAACTATCCTTTGGAAGCGAATATTACCTTAAGTGACAGCTTGGAATCGTTACTTGTGTCAATAACAGATCGGTCAGCTGACGGTTTAGATATCAATAATCGGTTGGAGAAGCAAATAATGGATCAGAATCTTTACTTAAATGAATTGAACACAAAGCGATTTAAGGCTGGATATGTCCCTACACTTCGAGCCTTTGCCTTACATCAACAAACACTTCAAAGAGATGATCTTTTCGACGGAGATGCGCCAGGATTTTTTCCAGCTACTATTCTTGGTGTGCAATTAAATGTTCCTGTTTTTGACGGAATGGAAAAAACAGCAAAGATCCGAAAGTCAAAAATAGATGAAGAATTGATCAAAATACAGATCAGTGACTTTGAGCGATCTGTTGAATTACAAGTTCGTAATGCAAAAACAAATCTATCAAATGCGAAAGCTCGTTTAGCCACGCAAAAAGAGAATGAAACTTTGGCACAAAAGATACTTAATACAACGATGATCAAATATAAAGAAGGTGTGGGATCAAGTTTAGAGATATCTCAAGCCGAACAGGAACTATATAGAACACAGTCGGCCAAGATCACCG
>CAXQBA010000308.1:0-2063 GCA_964221885.1 Luminiphilus sp.
TTCAAACAATTTTGACGGCCATCTTCTTATATTGTCATACAGTAGCTCGGATTAATACGAGTTTACAATACATATTGATATGAGACTACGGATTCCAGGAGCCTATATTTTTGTGATCAGTATGGTGGTGATCGCAGGTCTTACCATATCCTATAATAACTATGTAGCCGGTGAATTGAAGAAAAATGAGGTCAACTATGTACAGATTTGGGCTAAAGCGCAACAAGCATTGGTTAATAGTCAGGATGGCTGTGATTACACCTTTCATTTTGATGTAGTTGAAAAGAATACTACAATCCCTATCATGTTAGTCGATGAAGAGGGTACGATCATTGATGCCAGAAATTTTTCGAAACCATACGATGGTATCCATCATCTTTCTTTTTTTGAATCTAAAAAGATCGAATTGATGGAGCGGGAACCTATTTTGATCGGTGATGATAATTTCAAACAACGATTATATTATGATACGTCAAATCTGGTCAAATCACTTGAACAATTTCCATATTTGCAGCTATTGGTGTTTATCGTTCTGGTTGTTTTTTCATTATTTATCTTGAGTACTCGACGCAAAATGGAACAAGAACGTGTTTGGGTTGGTATGGCCAAAGAAACGGCTCATCAATTAGGTACGCCAATATCGTCATTATTAGGTTGGATTGAACATATTCGGCAGCTATATCCCGACGATAATGATATCCATGATATTGCTGAAGAAATTGAAAAAGATACGCAACTTTTGACATTGGTGGCAGATCGTTTTTCTAAAATAGGTGCCAAACCTGAATTGTTTAGTGAGGATATATATCAAGTATTGGCGACCCATCATCAATATATTAAAGAACGAGCATCGAGACATATTGAATTTGTCTTCCCTCACTCAGATGAGCCTTGTCCAGTAAAAATAAATCGATTGTTATTTGATTGGGTTATAGAGAATTTATTGAAAAATGCCCTTGATGCATTAGCTGGAAATGGGACGGTGCGTGTTGCAGTGACCCCATCAGATCGATTTGTATTTGTTGATATATCAGATAATGGTAAAGGGATCAACCGGGAAGATGTCGGACAAATATTCAAACCTGGTTTTTCAACGAAAAAGAGAGGTTGGGGCTTGGGTTTATCATTAAGTAAACGCATCATTGAAACATATCACAAAGGACGAATTTTCGTTTTGGAAACACAAAAAGATAAGGGAACTACGTTCCGGATTCGTTTGCATAAACCTTAACTTTTTTCATTATGAAATCGTGTTCTTTTTTGGTAATTTTACAGCCTTTTAAACGAAATAACTGAAGCTTGATAGAGAATGTGGGATATGTTAGAGAAGCTATAATGCGATGTAGTCTTACCTTTTTGGTAATTGGACTAACTGCTCAGTTTGTATATGGTCAGTATTCAGATACGATACGTATTATGGACGAGGACCTTTTTCCTGTTGTTGGTGTTCATGTCTACATTACTCAAGAAGGAGGTATGATTGATACGTCATCATTACAATACTCAGATGAAGATGGAACGGTCATTTACTCTAATATTGGTTATAATGATCAAATCGTATTTTCAAGTGTACAGCACCATCCTAAAAAAATATCTATTCATCAGATTCGTGCTGATAAGGGAAGGGTTGTACTACAACCTACTATGCTAGGTATTATAACCGTTCGTGCACAGAGTGGATATGATGAAAACTTAAATGAAGTCCCATCTCAAGTGAGTGTTATCTCAAAAGAACAGATTGAACTGCTTAGTCCTCAAACGTCTGCTGATGCACTGTCCAAAAGTGGTGATGTTTTTGTCCAAAAAAGTCAAATGGGTGGAGGAAGTCCTATTATTCGTGGATTTGAAGCAAATAAGGTACTTCTTGTATTGGATGGTGTTCGTATGAATAATGCTATTTACAGAAGCGGTCACTTACAAAATGTGATCAGTATTGACAATGATGCTCTCGAGCGAGTCGAAGTTCTGCATGGACCAGCCTCTGTAAAGTATGGGTCGGATGCATTGGGAGGTGTTATGCACTTTTACACTAAAAAACCAAGGTTTAGATCTGAATCGGATAA
>CAXQBA010000309.1:0-5982 GCA_964221885.1 Luminiphilus sp.
AGCCGACAAAAAGAACTATTGTTAGCAAAACAACAACGGAATTTTTTGCTTTCCATAACCCATGAACTCAAATCACCACTGGCTGCCATCAAACTGGTATTGCAGACGCTGAAGCGACCGAATCTTAAGGAAGAACAATCGGATCACTTGATCAATACAGGTCTAAAAGATAGTAATCGTCTACATAAATTAGTCAATGATCTTCTGCTGGCAGCACGTGTGGATGGTGGATATCAATTTGAGTTTGAACGGATCAATTTTACGGATATTGTTTTAGATGCTGTTGATGCTATGGAAGCTATTTATGAGGGTGACATCCAAACGGTCGATGTACAACCTGATGTATATCTTGATAAAGCTGACCCGAATACATTGCAATCGTTAGTTACAAATTTACTGGAGAATGCCGTTAAATATTCAGGAGATGGAAAAATTATCAAGGTTGCACTAAACACAACTGATAAATATGGTGTTTTAAATATCGATGATGAGGGTATAGGAATACCCAAAGAAGAAAGAAATCGAGTTTTTAACAAATTTTATCGAGTAGGTACGGAAGAAACACGTAAAACTAAGGGTACCGGTTTAGGTTTATACATCGTTCACCATTTTGTAAAAGCACATGGTGGTTCGGTCCAAATTCAGCCTAACAATCCAAAAGGAACCCGTTTTACAGTGCGTATTCCACGCTCTTAATGTATTATGGGAAATAGAATTTTATTAGTAGAAGACGAGGAATCAATCAGAGATACACTTAAGCTCAATCTAGAGTTAGAAGACTTTGAAGTGATCACAACTGATAATGGAAATGATGTAATTCGATATTTCAAGGAACAACATTTTGACCTTGTTTTATTAGACATTATGTTACCAGAAGTGAGTGGATTAGATCTGTGTGAACAAATCCGATTGATCAACTTAGATGTTCCGATCATTTTCCTTACTGCGAAAGATCAGACTGTAGATAAGATCAAAGGGTTGAAAAAAGGTGCCGATGATTACATTACAAAACCTTTTTCATTGGAGGAATTACTTCTTCGTATCCAGATCTTGTTAAAGCGTTCGCTCAGTAATACAAGTATTTCAGTAGAACAATTCAGTTTTGGTAATAATAGTGTGGATTTCAAGACCTATCAGGCTTCTGGCAAAACGGGTAGTTTTAAATTGACCAAAAAAGAGGCCATGCTTCTAAAACTTTTGATCGAGCGGAAAGGAGAGGTTGTTTCACGTCAACAAATATTGCAAAGTGTATGGGGATATGATGTATATCCATCCACTCGCACCATCGACAACTTTATCTTGTCATTCAGAAAGTATTTTGAATCGAATCCTAGAGATCCTCAATTCTTTCACTCTGTTAGAGGAATCGGTTATAAATTTATTGCCTGATATTCATGCGCATCTGGAAGCACGAATTTTCCCTTGATGGTCTGAATGCTATGTCAGCCAACACCATGGTGTCTTGTCTCGATATTCAATTCACCGAGGCGGGCGACGATTATCTAGTGGCTTCAATGCCTGTAAGTCACAAGACGGTACAACCTATGCGAATCTTGCATGGAGGTGCCTCGGTGGTTTTGGCTGAGACGGTTGGATCAGTTGCTTCAAATCTTTGTATTGACGACTTTTCTACCACGCATGTTGTAGGCCTTGATATTAATGCTAATCATATTCGTTCGGTTGCCGAAGGCGGTCATGTTCATGCTAAAGTTACCCCGTTGCACCTTGGTCGCACAACCCACGTTTGGTCGATCAGAATCCATGATGAATCAGATCGATTAGTATGTGTAAGTCGCCTGACAATGGCTGTAATTACTAGGGATTCTTGATATAAATCCTTTTTTTTGTCTTTTTTTAGTTTAAAGCACTTCCTTTTAGCAAGGTATGTTTGGAACTATCCTACATTCTCGTTACATTTCATGCATTAAAACACAGTCAAATACACGAGTAATGACTTCAAAGCATCTATCTTTTCCTATTCCCGAAACACTTGAAAACAGACTTACTGAGGTACTAAGTACGATTAAAGAGAGTGACTCTCGTCGACAGTATGCATTACAACTTTTTCAGGTGATCAATGATTTATCGGATGTAGGTTTAAATCACTTCTTTGTCGAATCACTTCGAAATGCAGGTATTGGTAAAATCAAATTAATCGCTGTTGAAAATGCGATGTTGGTTGGTAAAAAAGCCATCATGACGATTGGTAAGAGTATTATCAAGGCTATGGATGATTCACAACTTTTATCGATCGCTGAGTTCTTAGAATCATCAGTTATTGCCTCGCACTCGGACACAACCGTCTGATTCGTTTGATCACATTCTGAAGATTCCGTACCCTTCCTTTAATTCTTCTTGATGATTATGAATAATCATCATGCAAATAGCTAGTATTTTTCTTGTCTGAGAGGGTATGATGATACCATCATCCCAACCTGAAGAACTAGAGTATAATGCCGTTGAAGATCGTTCAACTTTATCAAGCATAAACGTCCGTATTTGTGCAGCTTGTTCTTCATCGATGGACATACCTTGTTTTTTAGCAGCAGCTCTTTGTATGATCTCCATAACACCACTCAATTGTTTCGATCCCATCACGGCCAGCTTGGCATGGGGATAGCTGAAAAGAAATCGAGGTTCAAATGCACGACCATTCATGGCGTAATTTCCAGCACCATACGAGGCTCCGATCATGATTGTGATCGTTGGAACAATAGAATTAGATACTGCATTAAGCATCTTGGCACCATCTTTAATAATGCCAGCCTCCTCATAGGCTCTGCCAACCATAAATCCGGTTGTATTTTGCAAATAAATAATGGGTGTTTTGTGTCTGTTGCATAATTGAATAAAATGACTTGCCTTATTAGCGGCACTGGAGAATAAGATACCATTGTTTGCAATAATGGCGACTTTGTATCCATAAATATGTGCATGACCACATACAAGAGAGGAGCCATAATCTGGTTTGAATTCAAAAAAAGCAGAATCGTCTACAAAACGTGCTATAATCTCTCGAGCATCCGAAAACTGTGTAATGTCAGCAGGTATAATCCGATCCAGTTCAGCAGTCTCATATCTTGGATCTTTGAATGTTTGATGCGCAGCCTTTACCGATGATGGGTGTGACCAGGTTTTTACGATCTGACGAGCCTTGTATAAAGCATCCAGTTCATCATTTGCTAAAAAGTCAGATACACCAGACACTGTACTATGCATGGTAGCTCCTCCGAGACGTTCATCATCAACAATCTCATTGGTTGCCATTTTAACTAGTGGTGGACCTGCTAAAAAAACCTTGGCCTTATCTTTTACAAAAATGGAATAATCCGACATGCCAGGGATATAGGCTCCACCAGCAGTTGAATTTCCAAAAACAACTGAAATGGTAGGAATTCCTTTTTTTGACCGTCTAGATATCTCACGAAAGATCAATCCTCCAAAATTGAAGATCTTTTCCTGTTCTTGCAAGTTAGCGCCCGAAGATTCAACTAAATTGATAACAGGTAAGTGATTTTGCATGGCAATCTCTGAGATCCGTTTACTTTTATCGAGCGTTGCTTTATCAATCGCACCTCCTGATAAGGTACCAATATTGGCACTGATCATACACAAACGGCCACAAACAAGACCAATACCACAAACGACCGTTCCACCAACCCCTAAACCTTCACCATATAGACCTATCAGGGCTTGAATCTCAAGGAAAAAAGAGTCCTCATCTAATAAAAGGTCAATACGTTCTCGTGCTAAGAACTTCTGATCCTCTTTTGCTTTTTGGATATGTTTTTCTTTACCTTGAAATAAGCTTTTTGCATGAGCTTCATTGACTTTTTCGATCAATGATTGCATCATCGTAGCATTCTCATCCCAACGAGTTTCACTCGCATTTATTTGACTTTCTAGTATGGACATATGTATTCAATCTAAACGGAAGATACGTCTTACATGAATTTGATCATAACGTATATTTAAATACGTGATTATTTATAAATAAATGAAATAACTTGGCTTTTTTTTACGTCCGACTTATATTGAGTAGCGAATCTATAACTATGAGGTTTTTATTTATTTGCGGTTTGTTCTTATGTCATGCGTGTTCAAACTCAACTACACTTACAAAGGTTCAACGTACCGAACTAAAGAACTTTTTTGCTCGTTCTCATTCGGACCGTTTGTTATATCTAGAGAAAGAGGATATTGAGCATTCCATATCATGTTATGCCGAAGATGCGTATCTTTTTGATATCGGATCAACAATAAAAGGTCGAGATCAAATCAAAAAACATTTAAGCATCGTATTAAATAGCATGGAGCTTAGAAGAACAAAAAATGTTCAGCTTGAATGTGAGATATCAGGTGATCTTGCCTATGACTACGGTTACACGACGATGGATCTATACTATACATTCACTGGACTGACCGAACAGGTCAAATCCAAATATATTGCTGTTTGGCGCCGACAAGATTCCGGCGACTGGAAGATCATAAAACTCATATTCAATCAGGATGGCTAAAACAAACAATCATATTTTAGTAACAGGTGCTCATGGGCAACTCGGTTTTGAATTGCAATATTGGCATGGATCATTTCCTGCTTCAACCTTTGTTTTTACTGATAAAGACAAATTAGATATTACCAATAAAGATGCTGTATCTGCGTTTTTTGAAAAAGAACAGTTTACCCATTGTGTGAATTGTGCTGCCTATACTGCGGTTGATCGAGCTGAAGAGGATTCCGAATTATGTCGCTTGATCAATACTACGGCTGTTGAATATTTGGTAGATAGTTGTCGTGTAAATGGCGTTAAATTCATTCATATTTCAACAGACTATGTGTATCATTCGGATCAGAACATACCGTTTATTGAAACGGATCCAACATCACCAAAAGGAGTTTATGCTGCTACTAAATTAGCGGGTGATCAGATCGCTCTTTCTCAATACGATCAATCCATTGTAATTCGTACCTCTTGGGTTTATTCAAGTCATGGAGCCAATTTTGTTAAGACCATGCTACGTCTTGGTTCAGAGAGAGCGAAACTTTCTGTTATTTTTGATCAGATCGGTTCACCAACCTATGCCCGCGATCTTGCATTGGCAATAACTCAGATCATTCATTCAGATAATTGGAAACCAGGTCTTTATCATTATAGTAATGAAGGCGTTTGTTCATGGTTTGATTTTGCAAAAGCTATTTTTGAACTTTCTGGAATTCAATGTAAGGTGTTACCTATCGAAACAAAGGATTATCCAACACCAGCTAGTCGTCCGCCTTTTTCTCTGCTGAATAAATCTAAAATTCGGCAATCCTATAATTTGGATATTCCGTATTGGCGTGATAGCCTTATCGAATGTTTAGCTGCGATCGACACGTCAAGTTTTTAAACCATCATTTCAAGCATTTTTTGGATAATGGATTCATCTGGTTTGTGATGAAAGATCCCAGTACGTTGTTCGGATCGAATTCCCCTTACAAACAGATAAAATGCGCCTCCAAACTGTGTTTGATAATCAAAACTGGGTAGACGATCGGATAGATATCGAATCAATGCCAACGTGTAAATATGGTATTGTAGGTGATAATTACTCTCAGACATCGCTCGATGTACAGATTCTTGACCATAATCCTCTATGCGATTACCCAAATGATTCGATTTCCAGTCAAGTATATAATACCTACCCTCATATTCGAAGAAAAGATCAATAAAACCATTTAGCAAACCTTCCCATTCTCCTTTCTTTCCGATTTGAAATGGATAGTCGTCTGTTCCGAGTTTAGCAAGAGCGCTCATTTTAACAGGACGCAGGGGGATGTTGAATTCCATTTCTGCCAGTACCTTATGATCGGAGATATCGGATAGTTTAAATGTACGTTGACCATCATATAAATGGGCAGAAGTAACATGATCTAACATCATCAGTAGGGGTGAGGCGTGCTTTTCTTTTTCTCTTTTATAACGATTCAACGCTTTGTGAATG
>CAXQBA010000310.1:0-4728 GCA_964221885.1 Luminiphilus sp.
GCCTTATTTTATAAGTCTTTCCAAGAGATCGATATGTACAACATAGGATCTACATAAATAAAAGCGATAACGTCTTAGGACCTTATCGCTTTTTTTATTCGGGTCGCTGACAAAATGTCTTAATTGGTACGTAAAGTCTATAAAAAATAGCCTATTTTGAAATTGGTCTTTTCTTTGATGTATGTATAATAAATAAATTTCACAGATCACTATGTTCGATAAGTTTACCGAGAATTCCAGACAAGCTGTTTTAAAGGCACAAGAATATGTTAAAGCCAAACATCAACAAGATGTGCAGGTGGCTCATTTACTAATGGGTCTTATGGATGTCGAAGATAGTTTGATCAATGCATTACTTAAAAAGGTAGGTGTTGATTTGGGTGAGTTGAATGATCGATTATCTATCATTATGGAAACCTATCCGAAGGTCTATGGTGTAACAAGTGGTAGTCATTTATCCAAAGAGGCAAGTCAAGCCATACAATCTGCTCAGCATTTATCTAGAGATTTTGGAGATGAGTATGTAGCTATGGATATGATTCTGGCGGGTATATTCACCGTTACAAATGACAAAACAACAAAACTTTTAAAATCTTTAGGTGCCAATGAAAAAGAGATTGGTGCAGCTATAAAAGAGCATCGAAAAGGTAAACAAGTTAAAGATCAAACTGGAGACGGTGAGTTTGATTCGCTAAACAAGTACGCTGTTAATCTTAATGAGAGAGCAAGAAGTGGGAAACTAGATCGGATCATTGGAAGAGATGAGGAGATACGACGAATTCTTCACATTTTATCAAGGCGTAAGAAGAATAATCCAATTATTATTGGTGAGGCTGGTGTAGGAAAGACAGCTATTGTTGAGGGTTTAGCTTGGCGTATTGTTGAGGATGATGTACCAGAGAACTTAAAGAACAAGATTGTTTTCGTTTTAGATCTAGCGGCTCTTGTGGCTGGCGCTAAATATAAAGGTGAATTTGAGGAACGCTTAAAAGGTGTAGTCAAGGAGGTTTCTACATCAAATGAGGTCATCTTATTTATTGATGAAATTCACACCTTAGTTGGTGCTGGTGGTGGTGGTGGTTCAATGGATGCTGCTAATATTTTGAAACCCGCTTTAGCAAGGGGTGAGTTGAGGACCATCGGTGCTACAACACTGGATGAGTACCAGCGCTATTTCGAGAAGGATAAGGCACTGGAGAGACGTTTTCAAAAAGTACAGATCGATGAGCCGACTGAAATTGAAACGGTGGCTATTTTAAGAGGACTTAGAGAACGCTATGAAAACCATCACAAAGTACGAATCTTAGATGAGGCATTGATCGCAGCTGCTGAAATGTCAAAGCGGTATGTGAGTGATAGAGCCTTACCGGATAAAGCTATTGATCTGATGGATGAGGCAGCAGCCAAACTACGATTAGAGTTAGACTCTATGCCTGAAAAACTGGACGAACTAGAGCGTAAACGCAGGCAGTTGGAGATTGAAAGAGAAGCCATTAAACGTGATGGTTCTAAAAAACGATTGAGTGAGATCAATAAGCAGATCACTGAGATTACAGAGGAGTTGGGATCGCTGAAAGGTGGATGGGAATCTGAAAAAGAATTGATCAATATTATCCAGAGTTGCAAAGAAAAGATTGAACAATATCGTATTGAGGCTGATGAAGCTCGAAGAAGCAGTGATTACGCAAAAGTTGCTGAACTGGAATACGGTAAAATTAAAGAACAGCAAACGATGTTGACAAGTGCAGAGGAAGACCTCAATAAATTGTCACCAGAAAAGCGGCTAACGGATGGAGAAGTGGATGCAACAGATATTGCGGATGTAGTTTCAAGATGGACGGGAATCCCTGTCAATAAGATGATGGAAAGTGAGAAAGAAAAGTTGCTGAAGATGGAGGAAATGATCGGTCAGCGATTAATAGGTCAAGATGCTGCTGTAAAGGCTGTTTCAGATGCTGTTAGAAGGAGTAGAGCGGGATTACAAGATGCAAAAAAACCCATTGGTTCATTTATATTTATGGGTACAACAGGTGTTGGTAAAACAGAACTTGCAAAGGCTTTGGCTGCGTTTCTATTCAATGATGAAAATGCTATTACTCGATTCGATATGAGTGAGTACATGGAAAAGCATGCTGTTGCTAGATTAGTAGGACCACCCCCCGGTTATGTAGGGTATGAGGAAGGCGGACAACTGACTAATGCAGTTCGTAGGAAGCATTATTCCATTGTATTATTGGATGATATTGAAAAGGCACACCCCGATACATTCAATATTTTACTTCAAGTTTTGGATGACGGTAGATTGACAGATAATAAAGGACGCGTAGCTGATTTTAAAAATACTATCATAATTATGACAACGAATATGGGTTCGGACATCATTTATGAGGCATTTGAAGGATTTAATTCCTTTAGTGCGAAAAAAAGAAAGCAAGTGATCGAGACCACTCAAGAAAAAGTGATTGATTCGATCAAGGATAGAATGCGTCCTGAGTTTTTAAATCGCATCGATGAACAGGTTATGTTTACACCTTTAAGTAAGGATGAGATCAAAAAGATCATGTTGCTTCTCTTTAAAGGGACTCGTAAAAGAGTTCAAAAACAAGGCTATGATATAGAATTGTCCGACAAAGCAATCGACCTTTTAGCCGAATGGGGATATGACCCACAGTATGGTGCTAGACCAATGAAACGTGTACTTCAACGTCAGATCGATAATGAATTATCGAAGCATTTATTAGCCGACGAATTTACAGAAGGGGATGTTATCTTAGTTGACGTGAAAAAAGATAATACCTTAACATTCACGCCTAAGTAAACTAATTACCTAGTAAGATGTTATAGATGTATTGAGGTAAAGAGGAAACTGTGGCAACGTATTCAATTAGAGATTTACAGAAGATATCGGGGATAAAAGCTCACACGATACGGATTTGGGAACAGCGATATAACATCATTGAGCCCAAGCGAACACCCTCTAATATCCGTTATTATACAGATGATGATCTAAAGTTTCTAATGAACATTGCCTTTCTGAATCGTAAAGGCATTAAGATATCTAAGATCGCTAAAATGTCATACTCAGACATTGTAAGCGAAGTTGAAAATTTATCATCAGAGATCAATGAAGACCATGAGATACTTCAACCCTTAGCTATTGCCATGATCGACCTTGATGAGGATCGTGTCAATTATATTTTGAATGCATCATTTGATGAGCTGGGTGTACGAGATTGTATTATACATGTTCTTAATCCTTTTTTAAAAAAGGTGAGTACACTTTGGTTGACAGGTTCTATATCTGTTGTACATGAACAGTTTATAAATAATTTAATTAAAAAGAAGATCATCCAGTATACAGAAGAGTTAATGCCTCCTATTGTTGCTCCCAAAGTTTTGATCTATCTTCCTACACTCGAGCAGCATGATATTTTAGCTTTTTTTGCAGCCTATCTTTTTAAAGATATGGGTTTTAATGTATTGTTTATTGGACATAACATCGGTATCAAAGATCTACGTATGGCGATGCGTATGCAGCAGGTCGATTACGTTTTTACCATAATTTCTGAGCAACACAAATTCTTTGTTGCGGAGGATTATCTGGAAGAACTCGTAGAATCTATTCAAAATGTCGTATTTTTAGTCATGGGACACCAATTAAAAGATGAATCGAAAGAGTCTGATTCACTTGTCTTGTTAAATAACTTCCAGGGCCTTATCGACACAATGAATAATGGTAGAGATTGATCCATTCTTAAACTATCTACAATTCGAAAAAAGATATTCCAAGCATACATGCACAGCATATGCTAATGATATTCAGTCATTTTGTCAATATGCTGAAAACATGTATCATCTTCAGGTTTGGGACCAAGTAAAATCAATACACTTACGATCTTGGGTAGTTGAATTGATGCAAGCGAATACAAAAGCAAGTTCTATTCATCGTAAAATATCCGCGTTAAAGTCATTTCATAAGTTCTTGGTGAGAACACGATCGGTTAAGAATCGATCTTTTCCAAAGGTAACCTTACCTAAAAAACCAGAACGTCTTCCAGCCTTTATAGATGAACAAAAGATGAATGACCTGACATCAAAGATCTCATTCGCAGAAGGTTTTGAGGGGCTACGAGATTTTCTCATGTTAGAGATTTTCTACACAACAGGTGTTCGTAGAAGTGAATTGTTGAATCTGACATGGGCCGATATCCAAATGGATGCAAAGACGATCAAAGTAATTGGAAAAGGAAACAAGATGCGAATCTTACCTATATCTCAATCACTTTTAGAAACGCTGGTAGCTTATAAAAAGATGAAAGAAGATGAATTTGGTCCAATTAGTACCGACCATGTTTTATTGACCAACAAAGGAAAACCCTTGTACCCAAAGTTTGTTTATAATACGGTTAATAAATATTTATCCATCATTACTACGGCAGATAAAAAAAGTCCGCATATACTTCGACATTCATTTGCCACACATTTGGCCAATAATGGGGCTGATCTGAATGCTATAAAAGAGCTATTAGGTCATGCAAATTTAGCGGCGACTCAAGTTTACACTCATAATTCAATAGAACAATTAAAGAAAGTTTACAATCAGGCACATCCCAAAGCAAAAGATAAATAGTTCATGGAAGCAACATCTAAAACGTTTTACTCTAAAATTGCCATGGAATCCGTATGGTGGTTGATCACTATTTAGATCGGAAGAGCACACGTCTGAAC
>CAXQBA010000311.1:0-2246 GCA_964221885.1 Luminiphilus sp.
GCTTTTTTAATTAAATCGAGTAAAGATGCATATTGATCAGATTCTGTGAGGTCCATCATAATAACCTGCTTTCCCCAATTAATAGAACTATAATAGGCCGATTGACCCTTCTTTTCATCTTCTCCTTTAGAACGCCAGCTGCGAGTGACATCGCCCCCTGAACGAGGATTCTCAATTTTGATGACACGAGCACCAAGTTCAGCAAAGAACATACCCACACTAGGACCAGCTAATACAGACGCCAATTCTATTACTAATAGATCAGAAAAAATAGCATGTTCCGTATTTATCAAGATCAATTATTTTTTAATAAGTACTTTGTGACACTCAACGTCATTCTTAGTAATTACATTGATGAAATTGACACCTGAACAAAAGTCTCTGAGATCCAACTCGATGGTAGCTTTGTCTAAGTCCGAATATGTTCTGCACCATTTACCACGAGCATCGTAAATTTCTACACGGGCATTCATTTGTTTTTCTTGGTCGATCTCCAATATCAAAAAATCATCCGCTGGATTTGGATATACCTTTGAGAGGTACGTACTTTTATTGGGTAAGGTACGTGTACTAGTATAATCATAATTTGGAATAATGATACAATGTGGACTCCCGGAAGGTCGCCATAAAGGGATTCCTGATTGTAGTTCAGTACCTTGATCATTATCTGTTAATGCTGGTATCCCTGCAATACTATCTGGGTACGGAATAATTCCTTGAATCTTTATGCGCTCTTGATTGAGATGTACAAAGAAAAAACCACTCGTCTGTTCAACATCTTCGGTTAGGTTCGCAATAGGTGAATATGCAGGTCTTGGTGGAGCTCCCCATGAACCATCACCTATGAAAACAGCCCCGGTTGAATCATTTCTTACCAAACCATTGTATGAATTTGATGCTGATGCATCATATACCAATGGATAAGTCGTCTTCATAACATGTGCATGAGATTCACATACCAAACGTACGTTGTATTGTTCGAATGCTGAAGCCCAACAATCGATCATATCTGTTCGAGATGTGTAACCTGCATGAGGAATCATAGGTTGATGATATTGAACTATTTTCCAAGTCGGTGAATTGGACGGTGTACTATGCTGTTGAAGGTCGTTTAAAAACCAATTCTTTTGAATAACATCAGCACAAGCATCAGATGGTTCAGAATTCAAGGTGTATAGACGAAGTAGATTGCCCCCAAAGTTAGTAGCATAATATGCCTGTATATTTTCCACATCAAAAAGTTTATCCAGATCGACATCATCTTCATGATTTCCCAAAGAATGAATAATAGGAATAAGACGATTATCTGTTCCAATTGATAACTCCCAATCATCAAACCAATCGATCCAATCTGCTTCAGGATTAATCGAAGTAAATGGTATATCGTTATTTCGAATGTAATCGCCAGTAAAGGCTACGAAATCCGGACGAGTCTTTGCAACGATCGTATTTAGGTCACGTCTGGTCTCACGACAACCATTTCCCCAGCAAGGTGGATCACCGACACCCAAAATATTCAGATCTTTTCTCGAATCACCACCAGAAATGAATGAGAGAGGAACATTGGGGTCATCAGATAAAGTCATAAATGAATAGACATCAGAGGTTGCGCTCACATTATATTGTACTAAAAAATAGTAGACTGTTCCTGGCTGAAGATTGGTCAATCGAACAAAACGATGATCGTTGCCTCTATGATTTACATTTCTGACAACGGGAGATGACATTGCATACTGTGAAAAGTTAGCACCATGATTAATCGTATCGTAATACACAGTCCCTGTTATACCAGACCAACCTATTGAGATGGTAGTAGACGGATCATCGCGGTAGGTTAATCGAAACCATTTGGGTTGTGCCATGATCGTTGATAAACAAGAAAAAATACAGAGAAATAGGCTGAATCGAAGCATTTTGTTTTTTTTGTAAAAATAAGACGAATATTTCAAATAAATAACTATTATCAAATCAGGTGACTGTAAAACATTCACTTGTCTTCATTGTTTTTAGAATATGGACTTTATTAATTTCAAAAACTGGGGTTTAATTAGCTCTGCAAAGAAAGGCCCGATCTTGATCAGTGGCCCTTGTAGTGCTGAGTCTAGAGCTCAAGTCATGGAAACCTGTGCTCTACTTCCACATGAAAAAGTACATATTTTACGTGCGGGAATTTGGAAACCACGTACTAGACCGAATAGTTTTGAAGGGTTAGGTGAAATCGCTCTACCCTGGTTGGTCGAAGCAGG
>CAXQBA010000312.1:0-4943 GCA_964221885.1 Luminiphilus sp.
CCAAGACATAGAAAAAATGAAAGATTTTTTCTCTTATCAGATCATTGATGACGATGAAGATCGTCTTGTAAAAATCAAAATGAATGATCGATTTCATACCCCCGTGGATTTATCTGCTCGTATTCTAGAACAGTTAAAGGACATGGTTGAGAAACAAATAGGAAAAACAGTATACAAAGCTGTCATTAGTGTTCCAGCTTATTTTAACGATGCACAACGTCAGGCTACAAGAGATGCAGGAAAAATAGCTGGGCTAAATGTTTTACGAATTATCAATGAGCCAACAGCAGCTAGTCTAGCATATGGTTTTGGAAAAAATACAGATGAAGCATCTACTATTTTAGTTTATGATTTGGGAGGTGGTACATTTGATGTTTCAATTCTGCATGTTGAAGATGGTATTTTTGATGTTTTATCCACACATGGTGATACATTTTTAGGCGGTGACGATTTTGATCGGATTTTAGTAGACCTCGCATTAAAAAAATTAGAGCACCCTACCTTAACACACATTGAAAAACAACAATTACGATTAATGTGTGAGGGCGTTAAAAAAGAACTATCCATCCAAAATAATGTATCATTCACATTTAGAAGTAATACTATATCCTTTTCACAAGAAGAGTTCAAGGATCAATCTGATCACTTGATTGAAAAGACGCTTAACGCATGCAAACAAGCATTGGATGATGCCAAACTTGGCATAGACAAGATAGACGAAGTTATTATGGTTGGTGGATCTACTCGAATGAAAATGATCCGAGATAGCGTTTCTGACTTTTTTAAAAAACCGATCAATACAGATTTAAATCCAGACGAGGTGGTCGCATTAGGTACAGCCATTCAAGCAGATATTCTGGCTGGAAACAACAAAGATATCTTGCTATTGGATATTACGCCCTTATCTCTTGGCATTGAAACTGTTGGTGGCCTGATGGACACCATCATACCTAGAAATACAAAAGTTCCATTCAAGGCAGGGCGTCAATATACAACTTCGGTTGATGGACAAAAAAATCTGAAGGTCTCAGTATACCAAGGTGAAAGAGACCTAGTGGAACATAATAGAAAATTAGGTGAGTTCGTTCTACGGGGTATCCCACCTATGGCTGCTGGTATTCCTAAAATTGAAATTTCGTTCATATTAAATGCAGATGGAATTTTAAAAGTAAAAGCTAAGGAATTACGATCTGGCGTCGAACAAATGATCGATGTAAAACCAAGCTATGGTGTCGATGAGAAACAAATGTCCCTGATGTTGCTCGATTCAATAAAGAATGCGCAAGAAGACATGAAAAAAAGAGCTGTAATTGAAGCTACAACGGAAGCAAATGGGATCTTACTTTCTACCAAAAAATTCTTACAAAATAATGTAGAAATATTATCGGAATCAGAAATTCAAGCGATTAATGATTTAGCATCTCAGCTTCAAGAAGCTATTGAAGTTGGTGTCAAAGATGCTATTGAAAATGCCATGGAACAGCTTAATACCTTTTCACGCCCATTAGCTGAACGTGCTATGGATCATACAATTCGACAGTCAATGAAAGGTAAAAAAATCTGATATTGTTCTGTTTAAATAGGCTAGACATCTTTAAGAACGTTTACTCTTAATCGTTAGCATTTAGTATTAAGTGCCGATGATCGGCAACTTACCTTTTCAACCATTGATATTCCTGAAGGATTGTATTACATGACTATTCGTTCTAATGATAGGACTGTTGTAAAAGTCTATATATTACTATTTCAAGGTAATTTATTAATCAAACCCCTTTTTCTCTGCGTCAATTTTGTTAGACCTATCAATCCATGCTACAGAAATGGCCGTGATATAACTTCAGGTGATTGACTAACACAAGATTATTTGTGGCAACATCTATTGAGGAATATCAATCTAATTTTAGTAATATTTTTGTATATTTAGGAACCTAAACTACGTAAACACATGAATTCAACGACTCACCATTTGGTGACAATACTTCTTGTATTGTCATCTTTCTCCTTTTTACACGGTCAAGATATTCTGACTGCTAACGTTCAGCCTTCTATGCACCATTCAGATCACCATCCTCATGATTGTGGTATGAAACATTTGCAAGATGAACTTTTTATGCAACACCCTGCCCTACGGAATCTTCAACAACAGATTGACGAAAAAGCACGAAGAGATGTATACATTGAAAGAAATGAAAACCAGAGAATGGGTGTCGTATATACAATTCCAGTTGTTGTTCATGTAGTGCATTACAATGGAACGTCGGTCGGAACAAACGAGAATATCTCTGATGTTCAGATCATACAAGGGATTGCTGATCTGAACAATGCATACCGAAATATTGGTTTTTATGATCCAAATACTGGCTCTGATGTTGAAATTGAATTTTGTTTAGCCGCTCAAGATCCCTCAGGAAATTTTACAACAGGGATAACCCGGACAGCTAGTAATTCATTGACCGACTTGGATTCAGATACCGAAGATGGACTTTTGAAGACTACAGCAACTCAATGGGACCCGTTTAGTTATTGTAATATCTGGTTAGTTGATGAAATCTGTTCCAGCTCAGCTGGAAATTGTGGAACAGCCGGATATGCTTATTTAGCAAGTGCACATGGTCAATCATATGATGGTATTGTAAATGAAGCCAGATGGTTTGGTTCATCTCAGAATAATTCAAAAGTTCATATTCATGAAATGGGACATTACCTTAACCTGAATCACACCTTTGATGGTTGTACGAACAATGACTGCACAACTGATGGCGATAAAGTATGTGATACACCTCCTGAAAATTCAACCACATCCATTCCTTGTGGAAGTCTTTTTAATAGTTGCAACACAGATGAAGATGACACTTCGGTCAACAATCCGTTTCGCTCTATATCACTTGGAGGTCTAGGTGCTCAAAATGATATGTATGAAAATTATATGGATTATGGATTTCAAACATGCCAAGATCGATTTACTGCGGGTCAAACAGCTCGAATGAGATCAGCGCTAACAGGTATTCGTTCCAGTCTTTTAAGTTCTGCAGGATGTGTTAATCCATCAACACCTGCCGTATATTTTACACAACCCTCAATTACGATTACAGAGGAATTTGATCTTGATCTAGGAACATGCATACGTTATAAAGATATTCAAATCAGCATGTCTATTGCTGCAGCTCCATCAGGAGATGCACAAATCTCTATCCAATATGCTGGTTCTGCATCTGGAAATGGAATTGATTATGCAAATGGTACAGCTCCAGAGATTACCTTTCCATCAGGAAGCAATTCAGACCAAACTTTTACATTGCGAATCTATGATGATTGGTCAATTGAGAATACTGAATCTATTGATTTGACTTATACGATTTCAGGAACTACAAATGCTGTTGCTGGGACCGTGAATCAATCCATGAATATCACTATTGCTGATAATGATATCATTCCTGCAATAGCTGGAAAAGATGTCCTGTTAACTGATGATCTAAGTTCTGGTGCAGCTGGTTGGACCTACATTAATTTTGGAGGAAGTGGCGTGCCACTGATCTGGCGAGTAGGTTCTGGTGGTATCTCTGGGAGTTCAGCTTATATATCAAACAATAGTGGTGCTTCTCGTGGAGATGATCCCTTTCGCGTGTCGAGACAAGCTATGGTTACCCCATTTATAGATGCAACCAATGCAAACTCAGATATCACACTTGAGTTTGATCTCGATGTTTCTGGTGCAGCTGGAGATGATTTCTTCGAATTATTTTATAACTACGGAACTGGATGGTATATATGGCAGTCAGGCATTACAAATTACTATGGATCATTTTCTGCTACGTTACCTGCCTCAGTCCTTGGAACCAACTTTCAAGTTGCATTTGTATGGTATAACAATGGGAATGGTATATTGAATGGATTACCAGCATCCTTTGACAATGTCCGTGTATATACAGAGGGGCAACCTTCTGCTGTTGAGACAATTACATGCACTCAAAATATAAGTTTTGGCCCTAATCAAACGGTTTATGTTTATAATAATTTTGAAAATAACCTAGTAGCCAAAGTTCAAAATTTAAGTTCATGGGATTATGGTTGTACCTCATTCCAAATAGATAGAATAGGAACAAGCGCTCAGAGTTTCCAGGATCCAAATCCTGCTAATTTTGTAACAGATAAAACCTTGAGCATCACACCCAGTTTTAATAACCCAAGCGGACAATTTGAAATCACATTATATTTTAGTAATTCGGAAATTAATGGCTGGGAATCTGCGACTGGTAATTCAAGAAATGCGATTTCGATCGTTAAATCGTCAGATCCTATTTCAAGTGGAACTGGAAATGCTGCATTATCCATGAATACTACTAATGGCACATACAATGTCAATGATTATTATGTTACAGGCATTTTCAATTCGGGATTTAGCAGTTTTGGAGGTATCTCATCGAGTGCTTCATTGCCTATTGAATTGATTGATTTCAATGCAATGCTGAGCAATAATCAAGTCATTCTTCAATGGATGACAAGTTTTGAAAAAGATTGTAAAAATTATGAGGTCGAACGGTCGATTGATGGATTTAATTTTCACTCCATCGGAACTCTATCAGCCAAAAATAATGGCCACACCATTTCAAGGTATACACTCGTCGATCAACGTCCTTTTGAAGGTCATAATTATTATCGTCTTAAACAATATGATTACAGTGAAGAAATGGAAATAGTAGGGCGTGTTGTCCACATACATAAAGATAAAAATACGGTTGTATCGTTGTTCCCAAACCCTGCTGATGATCTGGTCCAATTTACCTACCCAACTGATATTATATCTACAAAACCGAATATTACTATTTACAGTATTGATGGAAGAAACGTAAACACACCTGATGTCATGAAACAATCAGATGGGTTATATCAATTTTCTACAAAACAATTACAAGATGGTAAGATCGGAAGAGCGTCGTGTAGGG
>CAXQBA010000313.1:0-4613 GCA_964221885.1 Luminiphilus sp.
TTGAATTCCAAACACATTCCCTTTCGAATATCTGACGTTGTTGCCACGATCGTTTCGTTTTAGTTCGATAATGAAAGCAAATATATAAAGGTTATTAATGAAATTGCAATTTTTTGTACTTGATTATCGATCTTTAGTTGTAATTTGAATTGTAGGTTTGTACTCTAAAACGATCCATCCAAAAAAAAATTCTTAATGAAATCTATAGTCATATATAGCACTAACAAATCAGCACGTATCGATTATATTTGCGATTTAGTTTTCAGAGAGATTTTAGGCCTCGATATTAAATTCATTGATTCTTTACCGGATACGGATTCTCTGAATCATCCCTTACTTTCTTTTGAAGAAATAGATCATATACCATCAACATATCTTAAAATTGACCCCTTTCTTCTGGAGGAAACACATACAGGCTATTTACCATCCGTATCTAAATACAATGGATTACCTATTCTGTTTGAACATGGAGATCAAACATCCTTACTACCCTTCTGTATATTGTCTACCTGCTTTTATCTAGTCTCACGATATGAGGAGTATGAAACAAAATCAATGGATGAGCATGGCAGATATGAATCTGCCAAAAGCTTGGCATATCAACATAATTTCCTCTCTATACCTTTGGTTGATATATGGGTATTTAAATTAAAAAAATTATTGCAACAACGATATCCAGATCTAAATTTTGGTCATAACCAATTTAAGATGCAACCTACTTATGACATTGATCATGGATATGCCTTTGCTGAGAAACCATTCGGTAGACAAGCCCTATCAGTTCTTAAAAATATCGTGAAAATTGACTTAAAAAGGTTAAAAGCTCAATGGACGACTCATTTAAAAAAAGATAAAGACCCATATGATACCTATCAATGGATCATAGATCAATATGCTGATTCTCCATGTAAACCGCTCTTTTTTTGGCTATTAGGTGATCTTTCGAAATACGATCGGAATATCAGTCATCATAATCAGCGATTCAAAAAGCAAATTCAAGTTGTTGATCAACAGTTTGAATGTGGTATACATCCCTCTTATGACAGTTTTAGTACACCTTCTAAATTACGTATTGAAACAGATCGACTCGAAAAAATTCGATCAAAACCCACTAAAAAAAGTCGACAACATTTTGTAAGATTTCAGTTACCAACAACGTATCGTCAACTCATTTATATTGGAATTCAAGACGATTATTCCATGGGATACGCAAATAAAAATGGCTTTAGGGCTTCCATAGCCCGATCATTCTTTTGGTTTGATATCGATAAAAATGAAAAAACCAATCTTCGTATTCATCCATTCATGTTTATGGATGTAACCTCTAAAAACTACTTAAAACAACATCCAAAGGAAAGTATTGAGGAAGCCCGTCACATGATTGACTCCTGCTACACCGTAGGTGGTGACTTCATATTCATCTGGCACAACAGCAGTTTATCTACCTTGGACAACTGGGATCAATGGATCGATGTACATCAATTCATTATAGATTATTCAAAACAAAAATCAACTAGCTAAGATCTTTGAATGCAACATGTAAATGCCCAGTGATGTCTGATGCCAACATGAACTCTTCTCCTAAATTGTCGGCCGCATGATCACCAGCCAATCCATGAAGCAAAACACCCAACTTAACAGCCTCTGATGGTGAATAATGTTGCGATAGTAAACCTAAAACAATACCCGTCAAAACGTCCCCACTACCAGCTGTTCCCATTCCTGGGTTTCCAGTGGCATTAAAGTATACAGTTCCTTCAGGTGTGGAAATACTGGAATGTGCACCTTTAAGAACAATATATACTCCCAATTCTATCGATTTAGCTCGTTGCAATTCAAGTTGCTCAAACCCTGAATCTGTCCGTCCAAACATCCGCTCAAATTCCACAGGGTGTGGTGTTAGAATAGAATCTTTGGGTACATACTGGAACCAATCTGGGTTTTGACCCAGAATATTCAATGCATCAGCATCTAAAACGACTGGCAGTGAAATATTTTTCAGTACATAACACAAGGCATTTCTTGTCCGGTTCTTAGTACTGAGCCCACAACCGATACCAATAGCCGCATATTTTTGTAGATCATAGACGCGAGTAAAAATATGTTCATCCTCGTCAACACTTACCATTGCCTCTGGGACGGTCGATTGCATGATCGAATAGCCACAAGATGGAACGTGCGTAGTCAACAAGCCAACCCCCGATCGTAAACAAGACTGTGAAGCTAAAACAGCTGCTCCGATCTTTCCATGTGATCCAGCGATCAGTAATGCATGACCAAATACCCCTTTATGAGCAAATTTTTCTCGTTTTTTAAAAAAGGGCTGTACTTCTGAGATATCCAAGTATACATTTGCACTATCCATTTGGTCTTTGACATCGGCGTCCAATCCGATATCTAAAATGTGAAAATCCCCCACATAATCCGCATTTTCTTCAAACATGAATGCAAATTTTGGTGCATCAAAGGTGAAGGTATGGTCTGCATAGATACAAAGCCCCTCCATTTTGGAATCAGCTGATAATCCTGTGGGAATATCAACCGATAAAGTTACATTTGGTAACTTATTCAAGTAATCAACTACTTGGTGAATCAATCCCGTAAGAGGTCGATCCAAACCAACACCTAGAATGGCATCAACAATCAATTCATCCGTATCAAAGACCGGCATATCTTCAACATCTCTAATATATTTACAAGGGACAGACATCGATGATAACCTAGATAGGTTTTCGTTGAAATCATCACTTGATGAAGAAAAACTATCTAGAATATAAATGGCAACATCATATCCTTTACCATGTAAAAGACGAGCTATCCCCAATCCATCACCGCCATTGTTTCCTTGGCCGCAAAGTATCGATAGTGAAGGGTGCTCATGAACACGGAACATATCCATGAATGAAGCTACAAATGCCTCACAGGCCCGTTCCATTAATTCAATTGATGCGATTGATTGTTTATGAGTAGTAGCTTGGTCTATTTCTTTTATTTGCGAAGCATGAAAAATCTTCATTATGTTGTTTCTTTTCTTGCAATACTACTACATATTTTAGATTATTCCATGTAGCTCCCCCCCTTTTTTGAAAAGTCGATCTACTCGTTCACTGACAACATCATCTGTAACTAAGGCAGGTGCATGGTGTGTTTTGATCCTTGCATCAATAATCAATGAACCTCGGCATCCCCAATGTTTATATTCAGTGAATGCATCAACGCCAAAAATATCATGTGATGGATTTGCACGTGTAAATGTCACCCAAAGGAAGTTATTAAGTGTTTGAGTCGCAAAAGATGCACTATCACAAACAACAACTAAGGGTAATCCACTCAGATCGAAACGCTTTAATGATTCAGCTAATCTCTCCATTTCCTTATTGGCAGCCTTTTGATTCATCCATGGTTTTGATTGAATAAATAAAATGCCAGGTATCGATATATTCCAACTCGGGAAATCAGAAGATAATGAAAAATCTTTCGGCACCTCATTGGTCAACGTACGAATCGGTGAACCACAACAAGCCATTACAACCTTTGAACCACCATTCCACCCATCTCCTGAATAATCCAAGGTATCCATGGTCGTTTTAGTTTGAAAGTGAAGATCTCTCCTCCAATCGATCCGCTGAAGAACATGTTTGAAAAAATCGGCAATTTGATGTGTTGATAATGTAGTATCATCAGCTATATCAGCTATGATCAGAAACTTGGCTAATGTGGTCTGTCCTTTTCCTAAAAGATGATTTGCTATCGTTAAAATCTCCTCCGGTTTTTTTTCTCTAAATGGCATATATCGTTCCGATCCAATGGCTAACAGTAACGGATGCACACCGGCGGCATCAACGGCATTCACTTCTATCAAACCAGGAAACTCTGCTGGTGCCAGATCTTTTACCAATTCATGAATCAAATATCCAAAACTGGAATCTTCTGCTGGTGGTCTACCTACTACCGTAAAATGCCACAATGGATCTTTTCTATGATAAACAGCATCCACCTTCATCAGTGGAAAATCATGATCTAGAGAATAGTAGCCTAAATGATCACCAAAAGGTCCTTCGCGCTTTTTTTGACCTTTTACAACAGTTCCTACAATACAGAAATCGGCTTGTGACGAAAGAATATGTTCTTGATGTTTAAAATATCGAAATGCACGACTATTCAGAAGACCGGCAAATGTCAACTCAGACAAACCCTCTGGTAAAGGCATAATTGCAGCAAACGCATGAGAAGGAGGTCCTCCAACAAAAATAGAAACGCGAAACGGCTTGTCAGATGAATTATAGGCAGTATGATGTACTCCAATACCCCTGTGCAGTTGGTAATGCAATCCAATCTCCTCATTCATTTGATAATCATTCCCGGATAACTGAATACGATACATACCTAAATTAGATTTCATCATATTCGTTTCACCAGGACCTAATGTAAATACTTGCGGTAATGTGATGAATGCACCACCATCCATAGGCCACGACTTGATCTGAGGTAATTGATCGATTCGTGTTCTACCATATTTGATAGGCTTAGAGAACCAAGAGCGTTTTGGAAGTCCATGTATTGCAAAAAAAGGAGACCCTAAATAACGGGAAGGCTTTTTTACAAGCTGTATG
>CAXQBA010000314.1:0-3843 GCA_964221885.1 Luminiphilus sp.
TCTGGTCAGAGATTCAAACACCTGATTTTTTACATTCAATCATCAATATGGACATTCACAAAGCTGATTTTATTGGAAGTTTCACCCAACTTCATGATTGCCCCAAACCAGATCGCCCTGAATATGCATTCATAGGGAGATCCAATGTAGGAAAGTCCTCCCTGATCAATATGTTGTGCGATCGACGCTCGTTAGCCAAGACGTCCTCTCAGCCTGGTAAGACACAGACGATGAATTATTTTTCCATAGATAATCAATGGTATCTGGTTGATCTACCTGGGTATGGCTATGCTCGAATAGCTGAACGTACGCGTCAGTATTGGAAACAAATGATTGAGCGGTACATGATTCAACGTCCAAATCTTCAATGTGCATTCTTGTTGATCGATAGTCGGATTCCCCCTCAAAAAATAGATCTTGAATTCGCAAATTGGATGGGGTCCAAACAAATTCCTTTTGTATTGGTATTTACGAAAACCGACAAAAAAAAATCTCTTAAAAACAGTACATTCTTCTCAAATTTCAAAGAGGCATTCTTAGAAAACTGGTCAAGTTTACCCCAATCCTTTTTTACATCTGCTAAATCAAAAGTTGGTCGATCAGACATATTATCCTTCATTGAAGAGATTAACTCTAATAATCTCTAATTGGCTTGATATTGAATAGAGCAATCACATATAAAAAGATCATTACTTTATCTTTTCCGATCATGATCGGTTCAGCCGTACAAAACTTTATTACGCTAACTGATACATTTTTCCTAGGACGTGTGGGTAAAATTGAGCTAGGTGCTATAGGTCTTGTTGGTGTCTTTTATCTCATGATCACATCTATAGGTTATAGTTTTTCAAAAGCCGGTCAAATTATGATCGCTCGTCGTGTAGGCGAAAACCAAGAATATATGATCGGCTCGATCACCTATTCCATGGTTGCTTTTGCTATGTTTTTAGCAACGTTCCTTTTTGTTTTTATGCAATTCGGATCACCTTATTTCTTTGGGTTATTTGTAAACAATGCCGACATATTACAAGCCTGTATTGACTATTTATCTTATCGCTCCTTTGGCGTTTTTTTTAGTTATTTTGGTGTGATCATGTTGGCATTATACACGGGTGTGTCGCGAACTAAAGTAATCATATACAATGCAATGGCTTTAGGAATTGTTAATACGATACTGAATTATGGTTTGATATTTGGGGTTTGGGGTTTTCCTGAGATGGGAATTGCGGGTGCCGGTCTAGCAAGCTTTATCGCAGAAGTTGCTTCAGTTGCTGTTTTTATTATTTATATACTTTTTGATAAAAAAGCACGCGACTATAAATTATTTGATTTCCCGCGCATTGATCTTTCGTCGAAAGGCAACGAAATATCCGATTTAAATGATACCAGTATCAATCTAAATATTATAAAACGTCAGTTATCTCTATCGACTCCTATTGTTTTACAATCAGTTGTAGGTATGGGTTCATGGTTCATTTTCTTTATTATTGTTGAAGATATGGGCACCGACGAACTAGCCATTTCAAATATCATTCGAACCGTTTATCTCTTTTTTATGATACCCTGTTGGGGGTTTTCATCTGGGATCAATACGATTGTTAGTAATTTGATTGGTCAAAATCGTTCTAATATGGTCTTTAAAGCAACCCTGAAGACTTCGCTGATTTGTTTTTTCTCGACTTCATTCCTGATCATAGTCATGTTGTTATTCCCAGATGTTATTTTGAGTATTGGAACTGACAATGTATACCTCTTAAACAAAGCTATCGATCTCTCATACATTCTTGCTGTCATTTTAATAGCTTTTAGTTTTGGTGCTATCTTCTTCAACGGACTTATAGGTACCGGCGCAACCAAACAGGCTTTACAACTCCAGACACTGAGTTGTATGATATACCTTGGATATATTTATGTTATCGTACACGTTGTGGAGGCTGGATTACATGCAGCTTGGCTGTCTGAATTGATCTATTGGATATGTTGTCTGATCTTTTCTTTTTATTTCCTTCGCAAGGGAAACTGGCTAAAGGTTCAAGTATAATTTTATCAGTAATGTATCACTGAGTAATAAACCCTTTAATAATATTTGATCGTTTTTTCAGTCAGCGCAGAATAAATATAAAAGGGCAAGGTCAAACCTATTTTAAAACCAAACATCAGGTCGACCTTATTTGCTGTATCTGACTGTTTAAATTGATAATTATACCCTCTACGATTAGTAGTAAAACCTTGGTTAAATTCAAAACCAGCAAATAGATTGATCAATTTATTAGGATCTAAATGGCGGTATCCCACATATTGCTGAAGGGCAATACCATCATGTAATTGATCATATCCTTTCAAATAATCATCTTTCAATGAAAAGATCTCACCGCCTCTTACCTCAATTCTAGCCCAGTGCCGAATATACCCTATAGAAACTCTGAACTCAATGCCAGAACGTTTATTGGATTTCAAAACAGGTACTAGATATGCAGCTGTTCCAAACAGTGAATAGCCTCTCAATCCTTGTTCAACATTTGATAATTCACCAAAGCGATCTATAATATACCCCTCTTCCTCCCGTAAATTGGCAACAAGATCAGAAGAAACCTCATCATTAAAGATGTAATTGCCAGATATACCCAACATGATATTAGAACGAGTGATCAGTTGAATCAGACTACCTAACCCAAAAGCATATGGGTAATTCAAGGAAAAACTTCCCGCACAATAATGTGCACTGTAGTTGAAATCGATTAAAACACCCATCTGTTCATTTACATCAGACAAATTCCGATACTTTTTATCTTGTGCAGAAAGGTGGTGTGTGTAGACCATTATAATCAATACACATCCAAAGAAATATTGTATGGAATCTCTTAGCGTTCCCATTTGAATAAAATATCTTGTTCAATGTCAGGATGCAAACTTTTTGCAACAGGACACGCAGTACCAATACGCTCTAATTGTTGGTTATCATCTTTAGAACCATCAGAACGCATCGTTAAGACCACACCGATCTTAGTGATTCTTCGAGGATTACTTGCCATAACTTTAGTAACAGATGCTTTGGAGCCTATAATATCAATATTTCGGTTCCTCGCAGCAATTCCCATAACTGTTAGCATACAAGTTGCTAAAGATGTAGCTACACAGTCCGTAGGCGAAAAAGACGCACCTTTGCCATTATTATCGATGGGAGCATCGGTAATCATTTTAACAGAGGAAGCAAGGTGTTCACTTTCCACACGTAATTCCCCAAGATAAACTGATGTTATGGTTGTCATTGTAGGTCAAATAGATTTTTTACTCCGATAGTACGATTCACAACAAAACCCTCAGCATATTCAAAACCAGCATGTCGTCCCATAAAACTGGCTTTTCCTTTAATGTTTTCTATAAATCCTTTTGTAGAGATCGGTGTCTCTTTTTCTGTTGAATAAGGGTCGTAAAACTGCGATTTATAAGCAAGAATTGCTTCAAATTTATCATTTATGTATGGGGATATATCCATTACAAAGTCAGGATCAATATAATAATCCTGCATATAATGATACACAACTTTGGGACGCCACTCGTCTTGTTTTTGACCTTCCCAATTGGTTTGTATTTTCAATAAACCACTGTAATAAGAGGCATCTGAAATAAGCTTGGCCGCTTTCGAATGATCCGGATGACGATCTTTCGGAGAATTACCAAGAATTATTTCTGGCTTAAATAACCGGATGATCTCAATTAATTGAATCAATTCGTTTTCAGTTTGTTGAAAAAAACAGTCTTTTAGGCCTAAGTTGATTCGAACATCTACACCCATGATCTTAGCAGCTTGTTCTGCTTCCTTGAGACGAATATCTGCACTTC
>CAXQBA010000315.1:0-13379 GCA_964221885.1 Luminiphilus sp.
CTAAAACCGCAAAACTCCGATCCAATGTTAAACTCGTGGATTCCACCATGCGATTATACGCCCAATTACTAAACTATAACGCCAATACACAGATATCTATATTTCCTAAGGGTTCTATCATACAATCAGATACAGCTACATTGACATCAAAAAAAGGATTGTATTTTGGAAAACGTTCCTTGGCTGTTTTCTCAAAAAACGTCATTGTTTATAATCAAAATTTCAGACTAACAGCCGACTCCTTATCGTATAATACAAAGACAGATATTTCATATTTCCATTCTCCTACTCATGTCTATCATGATTCGATCTATATCTATTGTGAGGATGGTTATTACGATTCAAAGAATGATCGAGCATTACTGGTGAAGAATACACGATTTGAGAATAGAGATCCTGCTAATCGTGAATTAGCCACTGGTGATACGATTTACTATGAAGGAAAATTGAAGCAATATTTTCTTATAGGACAAGCAATGTATGAAAATGATCAACGTCGTGTTTGGGCAGATACGATTTTATATAATGATCGATCAAAAGAGTATACGTTTAAAGGTAAAACACGATTTGAAGACCTTGAGAATGTATCTAGTAATCAAATGAGGGCCAATTACTCAAGTTTTAACCAGACAACAAAGGAAATGTCGTTATCAGGTGATGTAGTTTTAATTCAAACCGATTTTCAACTTTACACAGATAGCCTTCTGTATAATACACAGTCTACCCATGCAATTGCAAAGGGTTCAACTGTAGTGGTTGACAGTGCTACAAACATCTCCATTCATTGTAATCATCTCATAAAGAATGATTCCTTTACCCTAGCCACTAAAAATCCCATGATTCAATGGAACGGTGATCAAGATACACTCTGGATCGTTGCTGATACCATATTCAGTCAATCCAGAACAGACAGCATCGGTAACGAAAGTCGCAATATTATCGCTTATCATCATGTTGAAGTGTGGAAAGGAAATATTAAAGTACGTTGTGATTCCCTCTACTATGACGGTAAAGACTCTTCGTTCTACTTCTATAACACCCCAATTATGTGGGTGGACAGTATTCAATTCACCGCACAATTATTACGAATTAAAATGAAAAATGGACGTATCGACTCCCTATTTTTAGATACAGATGCATTTGTTGTTTCTTCCTCACTTGGTCATTATTACAATCAAATAAAAGGAGATTCAATCCAGACACTTTTCAATGAGTCAAAATTAGACCGGATGCACGTAACAAGAAATGGTGAAACCGTCTACTATGTACTGGATGAGAAGAACCAATATATTGGTGTCAATGATATTGACTGCACTGATATGACGCTTTTTTTTAGTGATAAGAGTATTCGGTCCATTCGTTTTGAAAATAAACCAACTGCTGTTATGTATCCATTACGTCAAGTGGATCACACAACGTTGATCCTAGATGGTTTTCAATGGCTCATTGATTCAATGCCGATTTATTCTACATTTTTAATCAGAAAAAATCCCATTTCTTTTATTGAATCATCTCAATAACCTATAAAAAAAAGGAGCTCTATTGAACTCCTTTTTATCTATTTCCTATCTTTTGATTTTATGTTTCGAAATTGATCTCAAGATCATCCATTTCCGATTCTAAAGCATCATACTCATCCATTTCACTCTCAAACTCTTTCATGAATTCTTCCATCAATTCTTTATTCATCACATGTAATTTCTCACCATATTCCACCAACTTTTTCAAGCTATTGACAGAATCATCTTTGAAATATGTTTTACCTTCAATATCACCTCCTTTGGCACGAACCATAATGGACTTAACCATATTATTGATCGATGAAGTGCCAAAGAGATCATCCATATCAAGTAGATTTGCTAAAAAAGGAGAACTTTCAATAGCATTTTCCAGTTGAGTATAATCGAGATAAAAGCCCATCCAACCATCTTGAATATCTTCGACCACATCATTGGAAGTACCATTCATTGCATCTGAGAAAATATCTTCGGAATTCGTGATCAAAAGTCGTTCGTTATTTAAATTGGCAAGTAATTGTTGAGGTCCCAAATTAATGGTCCAATTATCGCCATCTTGTTTTACCTGTATACCTTGACTAGCTAACTGCATAACCAATTCCTCAACTGATTTTTTATCATTAATGGACATAATTGCTAGTACTGGAGGAATGATCATTCCTTCTTCGGCATATATAGCAAATCCAACTTCACCACCAATCATTTCATTTAATTCGGAGATGGTGAAATTTGTTTCTGATTCAACAAACGGATCGAGCATCATTAAAAAACCACGCTCTTCTAGAGCCTGTAAAAGTGGACTTGTATTGATGCCGAGGGTCATCGACATAAGCATTTCTTCAGATGGCATCATAGATGAAAAGTCGAGGTTTAATTTATTAGGGAAAATATCCCCAAATTCCTCTCTTAGATCATCATTCATATCAAATGAAGTGCCCGCATCGATCTCTCCATTCAAAAAATCATAATAAAAGGACATATAGTTATCTAATAGCCAATCTGGATTGAATTGAGCCATTTGCATGCTTCCTTTGGTCATTTTTCCTTCATCTGAATCAAAAAACATTTCGACACCAGGAGTTGTATTGATCCAAGCCATAAAATCTTTTCCCTGCTTGTAATGTTTCTGAAAATCTGCATTAGAAGCAACACCCCCGTCCGTTGGGTTAAAAATAGATTTCAACGTTTCCATATCACCTGAGGAGCACAGTACAATCATTTTATCATTGTGCGCAACATTTTTTTCCTCACCATTTGTATACAAAGTTATTCCATCAGATTCCACTTTCTCCATGCCATCCATATCCGTCATTTTACTAACCAGATTATTGGCTTTTTCAATATCTGAGATACCTGCCATGATGTATGCATCAGGATCATCCATATCGTCAGTAAAAACAACAGAAACAACCATCTCACCATCCATATCCAATCCAATAGAGCTAGGGTCTTCCATAAATTGAGAAAGTAACATATCATTTGAATCTAATTCCTCCATGCGATCTTGAAAATACGTTGTCTCTTTGAAAGCATCATAGTCCATCTTGGTTAGTAGGTCTCCCATATTAACCGACATGACAAAAGTTGAATTCGAGGGTACATGGGCACTAAGACTTGGAGCACCCGATGAACCAGTGCCATCACAAGCTTGAAAAACATAGAGTGTTGACACAACACCTACCATCAATAAAAGAGATTTTACATTTCGCATAGTCTGATTGATTTTTTCGTTCTTATTATTTTGTATTTTTGGAGAAATTCCACCTAAATATAGGATTTTTATTATACTTATTTTATTCTTTTATTCAATGAACTCCAATCCATTATTGCAATTGAAACATCTCATTTTTTATAGTTTAATTTTTGCAATCAGTTCATGTGATATGATTAGCTTTTCAGCTAATAATTCAACGAAACCTTCCTTTTTGCCACCATCATCTTGTTACAATGGATCGATCGAGGGAGTACAAGAATATATGGATATTACGTTTCAAGAGGACAGCCTGATCATCTCAGGATATCGAATCATAGAAACCTTGATGAAGACTGTAGAAATGAACGGTAAAGGAACGTTTTCAGGTAATCTGGCAACATTACATATCAATTATTTAAATCCTAAAGAACCCGAACAAGTTTTCCAAACTGTTGAACAATGGACATTCGATTCCATTTCGGTTCGTAAAAATATCATCTTAAATGATATTTCTGTTCAAATGAATGCGTATCGAATTCAATGTAGTCATGACCAAACATCAGATACGACACTATATGATACTTTTGGTGGTTTTTATGAAGGATACAGTGTAGTAAGTAAACATGGTCTTTTTGGTTTAATCGATAGCACCTTTCAAATCAGTATTCCGCTTATCTATAAAGATCTTGAAATTGTCAATGAACGATCCATTGTATTTTATGATCCTGATTCTGGTCTTAGAGGAATTCTGGATGTGAATGGAGATACAATCATTCCTGCCATTTATGATGATATCCATTGTTTCAATCATGGTGTAGCTACCTGTTTGAATAATGGTAAATGGGGCTTCATAAACCGTTCTGGTAACTTCATCATTCCACCTATCTATCTCGAGGTTAATCTGTTCAAACCCGAACCCAGTAGACATCCATTCAATGAGGGACTAGCCAATGTAAAAAATTCAGATGGAACCTGGATTTACATTGATGTTGCAGGCAATCAGGTTATTCCCGATAACTATCTCTTTGCCAAGTCATTCAGTGGTGGAAGAGCCGAAGTTTACCATCGTGAGAAGTGGCGGACTATTGATAAGAATGGAAATTGTGTCGAAAATTGTAATTAAACAATTACTGCTTAATCACCTTTTTGACATACAAACCAGTATCTGTATAGACTTGAATAAAATAGGTACCTGATGGATATTTATTAAGAGATATCCGTATAGAACTACTCGATTGATTTTGCCAACGTTTAAGTTGGCGACCCTGGAGATCGAACAGTGACAGAAATCGAATAGTTTGTCCTGATGCATCAATTTGTAACAGATCGACAAATGGATTAGGATAAACCCTAACAGGGCCTTGTAATATGGTATGTTCGGCTATTTCCTTATCCCCAAGGAAGATTCCATCAAATGCATACACCCATAATTCATTACCTAAGAGTGTATCCTCTGCCGTAAAGTAAAGAAGGTTATCAATCAATATGGGATTTTCGATCTGCGTGATACCCAACATGGAGTCAAGAGGGATCAAAATGGATATGCTTGAATCAGAACGATTAAACTGATATAGATTGGTGTACTGACCATTACTGGCCACAAAGTAGCCTAGACTATCTTTAGAGAAGAACGTTTTCGGGAACGTACTACCAGTTGTTATGATATCTGTAACTCGATAAGTTCCTGCCAACGTACCGTCAGAATACCAGGTCTCATATCGAGTTGTATCTCCATCGTAAGAGAATAAAATACCCTGATCCAGTGGCGTTATTTGGGTCGAAAAATCGAGACCATATCCACCACCACCAACAATATCTATGGCATAGGTTCCAGAATCCGTTCCATCTGATCGCCATATCTCAAAACCCGTCACGGGTTCATAAGCTTTATAATAGATCAACGAATCATCTGTTACAAACTCAAATGGAAAGCTACCTCCAATACCTACATGAGCGTCTTTGACCATGACAGTTCCTGTATCCGTTCCATCTGATCGCCATAATTCCAAACCATTTATACCATCATCTGCAGTAAAATATAATAGTCCATTGTGTTCGAATAAAGATGAGGGACCTGAACCCGACAACGTATCAATATCTTTGACCATTCTTGTTCCAGACCATGTACCATCTGTCACCCATAATTCTTCACCATAGGCCGTATCTTCATAAACAAAAAACAATTGTGACCCTACTGAAGTGAAATCAGTAGGAAATATCGATAAGCCTGTAGGAAAATTACTGATCTGATAGGTACCTGTGGATGTTCCGTTAGTAAACCACAATTGAGTTCCTGTTTGACCATTATCAGCGATAAAATACAAAAAGAAATTATGTGCCACTAACGAGGTAGGATTCGATGAAGCTGAGCCTGGATTCAAGTCGATCACTTGTTGCGTGCCTGCATTCGTTCCATCCGTTCTCCAAAGCTCAATACCTGACTGGTTATCATTAGCCGTAAAATAAACGCGACCAGTAACCCGACATAAATTCTTAGGATCACCATTACCAGCACCTGCCCAAATATCATCTAGCAGTAATGTACCACCTGGTGTACCATCTGATTTCCAAATTTCTTCACCCAGTTCTGGGGTTTGAGGTACCAGAATTAATTTAGAACCAAGAACTTCAAATTCTCCGAATGGTGTACTTTTAGAACCAATGTATATCTCATTGTACAAACTCGCACTTGAAGCATTACCTTGTATCCTCCACAACTCTAAACCTGACGGACCATTCGTTGCAACAAAAAGCAACTGATCAGCATATGAAATGATCTGACTAATATCAGCTGATCCAACATTTGGATTCAGATCTTGAAAAATTTGAGTACCGGACATTGTACCATCACTATGCCACATTTCTGCACCGTTTGTCTGATCCTGAGCAACAAAAAAGAGTCTGTTATCCATGGTATGTAACCCTTTGGATGTGATAATATTAAAGTCAGGTGTATTGGGTGTTATCGAAGTCGCTCCCGATAAAAACACATTACATTGCCATAGTTTGTATTGATTGGACGTATCACGAGCTATGTAATACAGTCGATTATTTAGAATACCAAAATCAGATGTATTTCCACTAAAAAAACCAGTGTAGGTGTCCAAGATCAGCCCAGTTGTCACGGAAGCGATCTCTGAACGCCATGGCTCTCTACCAGTAACGCCATTATCAGCAGTGAATATTACATTTCCATTGAAGCTAAAGAATTGATCTGGATCACTACTTCCACTAGCATTGATATCGGCTACCATGAAAGTACCAGTAGCTGTACCATCGGTACGCCACAACTCTCTACCAGCTGTACCATTTTCAGCAACAAAATAAACAAAGCTACCAATTAAGAATAGGTCACTTGGATCGGAGGAACCAAAGCTGTTTATATCTTTCAAAAGACTAGTCCCAGAAACAGTTCCATCACTAGACCACAATTCTCGTCCATTTGTGCCATCATTGCAACTATAGATAAGGTTTCCGTTCAATAAAGTGATCTCATCGACTTCAGAGCTACCACTCGTTTGCATATCAAAAAATAAAATAGTCCCGTTGTTTGTGCCATCCGTTCGCCATAGTTCACGTCCTTTTAATCCATCATCAGCAGAAAAATATAAATAGCCATCTTTTACAACTAAGTCTTGTGGAAAGCTATTTCCATTCGAATTAATATCTTCAACCATCCTCGTTTGTGATGTGGACCCATCCGTACTCCAGAGCTCAATACCATTCTGCCCATCCGTTGCTGTGAAATATAATTTATCATTGAAAACACAATAATTATCAATCTGACTAGACCCTGATCCCCCATTAATATCACGAATCATGTATGTTGAGGTATCATGACCATAACTTACCCATAGCTCAAGACCACTGTTGCCATTGTCCGCTAAAAAATACAACGAACTATCCTTGTAGAACATCTTCTGAATATTCGAGTTGGCTTTACCCTGTCTGATATCTTTTACCAGTCGTACGCTATCGGTGATCGTATCTAATTTCCATAATTCACAACCATGATCTTTATCACAGGCTACAAAATAAAAATGAAGTGAATCAATCCATTTGACCTGACTGATATTAGCGTCAGAATTTGTGTTAAAATCCTTTAACAAGACCGGATTTTGACCCCATAACACAAGTGGAACCAAAAATAAAAGATAAATTAGATGTTTCATGCGTTATATACTTACTTGTTTGTACAATATACTCTTTTTAAAACGTTTTTAAAAAACGTATGTTTATGTTATTTATATCAAAACGCTTAACACTACACATCCAATAGCTTATCAAGCTCATCTTAACCAATCAAACTACGATATGAAGTTAATGCTTTTACATCTGGTCCTACTTTTTTCATTTAGTACGGCTTTCTCTCAAAATTTAAATATTACAACCGTTGGCACATTACCATATTCACAAGATTTGAATGATATTTGGGGCTATGTTGATGAAACGGGTATAGAATATGCATTAGTTGGAACTCGAACGGGTACTTCCATCGTAAGTTTAGCCAACCCTAGTACACCAACAGAGATCTTATTCATTCCAGGAGACAACTCAGTTTGGCGTGATCTAAAAACATGGGGTGATATCGCTTATGTGACTGCAGATCAAGGAAACGATGGATTACTCATCATAGACCTTGGACCATTACCAGCAGGCACTCCGTCATACTACTTCTGGCGTCCCGAATTAAGTTTTAATTCAGACACAGATACCCTAGAGCAAGCGCACAACTTATACATTGACGAGAATGGTATTTGCTATATAGCTGGTTCGAATATAAGTGCTGGTGAGAATTTCTTGTTGGATGTTGCAACAACACCTGGCACACCTATCTTTTTAGGTGCTACTGAACCCTATTATGCACATGATGCCTATGCACGCGGTGATACGCTATGGACATCAGATATCAACGATGGGGTCTTTTCTGCCTATGATGTTTCAAATCCTGCTAATCCCGTATTACTAGCTCGACAAACAACACCCAGAGATTTTTGTCACAATGCTTGGATCTCTGATGACGGCCAGACTTTATTCACAACGGATGAAAAATCAAATGCGTGGATTGGCTCTTTTGATGTGAGTGACTTGAGTAACATCCAAGAATTAGACCGATGGCGCACAGCTACTGAAAACACGATTCCTCACAACACCCATGTTCTCAATGATTTTCTAGTTACTTCGTACTACACAGAAGGTGTTATTGTCTTAGATGGCTCTCGCCCTGATAATTTGATTGAAGTTGCTCGCTACGACACTTACTTTGGTTCGCCTTCAACAGGTTTTTATGGAGCATGGGGAGCCTACCCGTACTTACCCTCTGGTTTATTATTGATTTCTGATATCAATACGGGGTTACATGTTCTTCAGCCCAATTATCAACGAGCTGCATGGTTGGAAGGCTTGGTGACTGATAGTTTATCAGGAACACCACTATTTGGTGTAGATGTAGAAATCATCAATACAGGAATCAATGAATCTACCGATCTCTCTGGCGTTTACAAAACTGGGATGGGTATGAATGGGAGCTATCAGGTACTTTTCAAGAAAGCCAATTATATTCCAAAAACTATTCAGGTTAATTTGGTCAACGGTCAGGTCACTACGGTAAATGTGGCCTTGAATACTGCTGTTCCTTTTCAATTGACCGGTCGAGTTGTTGAGTCATCAAATCCATCAGTTGGAATACCTAATGCACAGGTAGTTTTGAATAGCTCATTGTATACATACACGGCAACAGCTAATGCCAATGGAGATTTTTCTCTCCAGGTTCTCAATGAAGAATATGATGTAATTGCTGGAGATTGGGGCTATGTTACAAGTCTTGTCACAGTAAATGCGTTAAACTCATCAACGGTTGGAACAGTTACGGTCCAGTTAGACAAAGGATATCGTGATGAATTCGTACTTGATCTTGGTTGGATTGAGACCGGTGATGCCACAACAGGTAACTGGGAACGGGTCATCCCTGAAAATGTATATTCTTGGAATGGGCCTGTTATTCCGGAAACAGGTGATATTGGCGGAGATATTGGTGCTTATTGTTTGATTACGGGAAATAATGGTAATGGGCAAAATGGTGTGGATGATGTTGATAATGGCTCAACTATTGCGATCTCTCCTATCATGGATCTTACGGGATATTCCTATCCACAACTTAGCTTTTATTACTACCTTCATAAACCATTTCCTTTCAATTCAGAAGATTCTTTAGCGTTTTATATTTCAAATGGACCAGACACGAGTCTTGTATGGTCTACACTTGATGCTGAATATGATTGGTCATCGCTTCAGGTTGTAAATATTGCCGACTATATCACATTGAGCAATAATATGCGTATTTGGATCAAAGTAAATGACTCTAGTCCTGGAAATATCGTAGAATCTGGCATCGATTTTGTATCTGTTGCAGATTCTGGCACTACGCTCCCATTTACGATTCTACCAACAGACCGAAACTTTTTGACAGCTTATCCAATACCAACCCAAAAAACAGTACGTCTTGATTACCAAATGAATGCTGATGAATATCTGATCATTAGCTCTCTGTCTGGTCAAATCGTAGAGTACATATCTGTTCCCAGAGGAAAAGGATTTGTGGATATTGAATTGCCTCATGCAGGTATGTATGTAGCTCGTTTGGGAAATAAAACTGTTCGGATAATACGATCAGAATAGTCAAATTTACTTCGTATTAAATGCCTAGTATTTCGGCATCAACAAAGAATTGACAATTCCAGCGGATTTGGTGATCCATTAGTAACAGCTCATCTGTTTTAGTATAAAAGCGTAAACGGAACTGATCAGCCTTAACGTATTCCTGAAGATCAACATCTGTAAGGTTTAATTCGATTTGCTGATTAGCGTCATTAGGTACTGGTATCGACCATGCGATGAGTTGCTCTGCTATTGAATCAGCAGCTATGTAGATACTGATCTCATTTAAAAAACTAAAATCTTCCGTTGAAGGACTCTCCAATATCAATTGTAATTGTGTAAGCTTAATTTGTTCAATCAAATCTTTTCTTGTATCATTGACAGCGAACTCAGCCTCAGCATTTGTAGTTGTTTCAGGAGACAGAATGCTCAATGGAATATTGACGCCTGTAGCTGATGGAATGACCACAATATCGCTAAATTCCATGTTGAATTGTGTGAGTGAATCAATTTTCTGACAAGCACTAAAGAAAACAATTATAACAGATAAAAAAATGTATTTCATGTTGATCTATTTCAAATTAAAACGCAATATCTACACTATTTGTTGGGTGTTTTTTCTTCTATTCATTTCGTCATGTCAGAATGATGCAAATTACCAACCTGATAAATATGTAGCATATCAATCAGTCAGTGAGATTGTTGATGTCATTACATTTGGAATCAAAGAACAGAACGCTGATACAGTATGGTCTATTATGCAAAATGATCAACTTTTGATTGACGCATTGAAATCATCCAATTCTGAATCAGCGCGACAGATCTTACTCCGATTGGAGGGCCCTGATGGCATTAAAATTCAACAAAAGAATAAATTAGAGAAGTTATCGAAACTACAAACCTTTATGACCAATGTCATCGGGGAACGAATCACTATTGATCCCACAGAATTCAAATGTACAGGATTTGATTATATGAAACGTACGCCTTATGCTGATGGTACAGATGCTGAAGAACAAACATATAAGATCGTTTATTCAAATGGGCCGAATGAATCGTACAGTTTTGTGATTCATGTAATGAAATGGCATGGAAAATTTCACTTGATCAATACTGAAAACTGGTTGGAGTCGATCAGTTGATCACATCTTTATAAAAGATCTGCTGATACCTCCCATTTGCAAATAATATAATCCCGATTGTAAATGTGAAACATTCATGGTCGCTTTCATCTCACTGACTTGGATATCAAGAGAAATAGTTCGGCCCAATGCATCATATAAAGTAACATCGTTACCATTGACAAATCCACTAACCGTTAGAATATGATCGACTGGGTTAGGAAAAAGTTCAATAGAATTATCAGATCTAAAGGTTACCACCTCTATATCTGACATCTGAATTGTTCCGTCAAAATCCACCTGTTTCAATCGATAATATGTATCTCCATTATACGGATCAGTGTCTCTAAAACGATAATTTTGCTTTGCTTTGGTAGTACCAGCTCCCTGGACTTGACCAATTGTTTCCCAATCTGAACCATTCACAGATCGAAGAACATCAAAATAATCATTATTCAATTCAGATTCAGTGGTCCAAATTAGATCAACATCACTCCCCTCAATTGATGCAGAAAACTCCGTTAACTCGACAGGTAATGTTCCCAAATACACAATATCAAAAGAAAGTCTATTCTGACCTGTTCGTTCATAATAATCAAATACAAAAGTCACATTACCACCTAAGGTCAATGTATCGATCGTTGTACGATACGAATGCAGTGAATAATCATTCATAATGTATGTTTGACCTCCATCAACACTCAAACGCACACCATCATCTCCACCAATAGTAATCTGATAATCACCCAAAGGTAACGTGTATTCCATCTTCAATCGAACTGAAAAATACTCAGAATTTAAAAGACATCCATTGGTGATAATATCACAATTGGTACCACAGAAGGATTCATCAAAAATATCGGGAAATGTTAGATAACCAACATAATTAGACGAATCAAAATTATTTTCACCTTCATAGAAGTAGGCATTCCAGAATCCTTGACCATAAGTCACCTGATCACCCTGTGTTGATTTTACATCAAAAAAGACCACATTAGAAAAGACGGTTGTTGCACCGGCTGTTGCCTTACGTCTGTAGTATGTACTTTGATTGATCAGAGGCGGATCAAATGAGGATACATTTGAACTTGCAATATCCGTAAAGTTGACATTATCAAAAGATTGCTGCCAAGTATATGTAGGAACCGCTCCACAAATTAATGCATCATTCATGTTACCGATCATACTTGGATCAACTGCTGAAGAACTACAATACGTATCACCACCATCAACGATGCCACCAGTAGCACCTGATGATAGCGTGTAATTGAACGATACTCTGTTGTTATATGCAGCCTCGTAGTATTCGATAACGAGATCATATATACCATCAAGACCCACCGTGACGGTATTAGTTCGATAACCGTGGTTTACATAATCATCTATAATAAATGTAGCACCCCCATCAATACTTAATCGCACACCGTCATCACCTCCAAGAGTTAATATATAGGTTCCGCAAGGAAATGTTTTTCTCATTTTATATCGAACTGAAAAATTATCAGTAAAAAATGAACATCCATTGGTTGTTTGAAGACAATTCGTACCACAATATGATTGATCGAAATTGGCTGCCTCTACCGAATAGCCAACATAATTAATGGAATCAAAATTAGCACGTGCTGTGTAATGATAGGCCAACCACTCATCCGTTCCAAATGAAGTCTGATCTCCTACTGGTGTGTTGACACTGATCATTGATGTATTGGACGTGAATGTAGTTATACCATCTGTTGCTAAACGTCTATAATAAGTTGTTTGCGTTAATCCATTTGGTGGATCATAAAAATTTGTATTTGTTGCAGGAATATTCGCAAAGTTGATATTATCGGATGAAGACTGCCATTGGTACGTGAAGGGAGCTCCACAAAAGGTAGCATCACTATAACTTGATATAGGATCAGGGTCTACAGAACTGTTACTTCCACAATAAATCTGATCTCCTGATATAGATCCTGCTGTAATACTACTTGAAAGAGAATAATCGAATGATATACGACTCCCTCCACCGTCTTGATAGTAGTCTAAAACCAGATCGTGAAAACCATCGAGTGTAACTAAGGCAGTTCGAGTCTGATAAGGATGATTGGTGAAGTGATCTATTATATAGGTATTTCCACCATCTATACTTAAACGAAAACCATCATCACCACCAACAGTTATCTGATATGTTCCACAAGGAAAATTCTTTCGCATTTTAAATTGAATAGTAAATGTCTGGACATACACATTACAGCCATTAGATGAAAAAGAACATCCATAACCACAAAAGGATTCATCAAAAATTTCTGTCTCTGAAATATACCCTTGATATGATACTGAATCAAAGGAATTTACGCCATCATAAACGTAACCGATCCAATCACCTTGACCGTTCATCATACGGTCAAG
>CAXQBA010000316.1:0-5388 GCA_964221885.1 Luminiphilus sp.
CCACATTTTGTTCTAAAAATACCCAACTAATTTAAAAAAAGCAAGTCCCTAGATTAGATTTAAAATATAGATATGAGGATATAAAACTTTACAATTAACTGAATATCAATGATGTAAGCAAACAACATGTCGATAGCTCGACAGTTGATTTTTTTTAAAAAAATGATAACAGAAAGCTGTTGGAGAGATATTTACCGCTAAAAAGGATGTATTTACCCTAAAAATCGGTGGGAAAATGTGGGATAAATCAGATCACACCACGTATTTGATACATTTGCATCCAAATAGAACGACCTGAGATATCATTCTTTAATTGTTGTAGCCATTCAGAAAAATGGTTGGATTGGACCCAAAGACATGATTCTATATTTACCCCATCAAAAAGGTTAGGGTCAAATACAAACACTTGTTCCGTTTTAGTATGCAACAAACTATAAATATCCGTGCCCCAATACAAAAAAGGTATATAATCGAATGGTAGACTGGTCAATTTGTGTTGCTTCATGAATTGAACAATATCTGCTTTAGCTTTACCTATTGAAATGCGTTTGTCGTCTGATGGTAAAGAAAGAAAACCATAATCAGGACCCATTTGATTTCCTGAACGTTCTATATAAAGTTGTTGAAACAACATTGGGAAAACCCAACCATCCTGCTCTGTCAATTGATTCAAAACATCTACTTCCTTACTTTTATCAAATGAGTCAGATGTTACACCATAAGAATGACAAATTGCATCACATAACTTCTTACCTGAAACTAGAGACATCGACTGACGATGCATTGAAAATCCATGTGTAATCTTTGTTGCAACAAATGACATGGATTGACTGTACCAACCTTGTGAAACAGCTAATTCGATACACTTTTCAATAACTCTTTTAGTAAAGAAATCTTTCTTTCCAATTATTGATACAAAAAGTTCTTCTTCAGGATCCACCAAATTAGTTACTTGAAGTTCTACCGCACTCAACCATAGGAATTCATGAAGAATCCATCGATAGTGTTTTTGACCTATTTGTATATGTGAATCCATATATTAGAAACATTCAATGATAAAATCCTATTTAATCATTACATTACTATCAAATTAAAATCAAAAAATCGAGAAATGAAAGTAATCAATCTAAGTGATACAGATTCTTTGATTCAACAATACCTGATCGAATTAAGAGATATCGATATTCAGTTGGATGCTATGCGATTCCGAAATAACTTGAAACGAATAGGTCAAATCATGGCATATGAAATGTCTAAAGAATTGATCTATGGTGATATGGAGGTTGAAACTCAGCTTGGTATTTCCCTTTCTAGAGCCATTGCAATTCAACCTGTTCTAGCCACTATTTTCAGAGCAGGTATACCCATGCATGAAGGTATCCTTTCTTTTTTTGATCAAGCAGACAATGCGTTTATTTCAGCATACAGAAAGGAGCATAAGGATGGTTCGTTCACGATTCAATTGGATTATATATCAAGTCCTGACCTTGAAGGTAGAACATTGATCATTTGTGACCCTATGTTAGCTACAGGGCATTCCTTAGTGGCAGCATTGGATGGTCTCACTGCATTGAGTAAACCTGAACATATTTTTATTTCAGCCATAATTGCATCACAACAAGGTATTGAGTATGTTAAACGACATATTCCTAATGCTACTCTTTGGACAGCAGCTATTGATGAAGAATTGACCGCTAAATCGTACATCGTTCCAGGCTTGGGAGATGCGGGTGATCTTGCCTTCGGTCCGAAACAGTTTGGAGATAAAGTTTGATCAAGCTTTTTTGAGTTCCAGAATTGTAATTTCAGGATACATACCAACTCGTCCCGCAAATCCAAAAAATCCGAACCCTCTATTCACATAAAGACTTCGATCATTTTCCCTGTAAGCACCTGCCCAGTGTTTGTAGGAATATTGTATTGGACTCCATTGGAAACCTGGTAATTTAACGCCCATTTGTAACCCATGTGTGTGTCCACTGAGTGTTAGGTCTACCACTTTTTTATGGTATCTAACCTTTTCCTCCCAATGGGTCGGATCATGTGAAAGAAGCACTATGAAATCATCAGATCGAGTTTGATCAAGTGCCTTATCTAGATCTCCTGCCTTTGGAAAGTAATGACTTTTACCCCAATTTTCTACACCAGCTATTACCAGTCGTTGGCCCTCTTTTTCGATGACCTTGTGTTCATTGAGTAAAAGTGAAAATCCCGTCTGACCATGGAGTTCTTTTATATTTTTAAGGTTTTTATCTTGATGCTCTTGATCTCTAAACATTCTCTTGCGCATTGGATAATCATGATTTCCCAAAACTGAAAATTTGCCGAAAGGAGCTGATAGATCTGAAAAGGCATCTATAAATGGCGTAAACTCCTCTGCATGATTATTAACTAGATCTCCAGTAAAGACGAGCAGGTCATAATCCAATTCCTTAATGGTTGCCAAACCCTGCTTGACAGGCTCAAAAAAATCGAATGACCCTGCATGAAAATCAGAGAAATGTAAGATCTTGAAGCCATCGAAAGATTCAGGTAGGTTCTCAAACGATAAAACCTTGTTTTCAATACTGTAAGCATATTTCCCCCTTGTAATTCCATGTAGAAACTGGATGAATGGTAAGAGCATAATGGTTGCACCTACCTTCTTGACAAATCGTCTGCGATCTTTTCTTGTAACTTTAGCTTTATCCTTGGCAAACCTTCTATATAAATAATAAAAACCGAATAGAAGATCATCAAATAAAAAAATAGGAGCTAAAACGAGCTCACATATTATGAACATCACATTGGCTGACAACATAAAATTTGCCCAAAACGGTGGATGAATAACCCCATTGAAGAAAACAGTAAACAACGAATAAGCACCAAGTCCTATTGAAGACAAAGAAAATATGAATAGACCAATTACAAACCAACGATATCGTTTGGAATTACTTAAGGTGAAGAGACTTCTGAAAACATAGAGCTTTAACAGAAGCATGGAGGCCCAAAAAACTATGGATCGCAGCATTTTTTTTTACAAAAGTATAGATAATAGTTATATTTTTAACAATGAATCCGAATTGGAGTTCAGTTTTTTGATAGCTAATCAATCATGATGAATCGAATTGCAGTTAAATTATACCCTGCTGCTGAAAAGAAAATTAAACAGGGTCACCCCTGGATATTTGATGGAGGTATTAAAAAGATCAATAAAGAGCCTCAACAAGGGGATCTTGCTATTTTATTTGATAGTGCATCAAACCACTTTCTAGCCTGTGGTTTAATAGATATATACTCCCCTATTCGCATAAAGGTGATTCATGTTGGAAAACCTGTGGAAATCAACCCCGAATTTTTCGCGCAAAAAATAAGAACCGCATATCAAAAACGTGAAAAGTACATTGATAAAAAAAACAATGGCTATCGACTCATCTATGGCGAGAGTGATGGTTTACCTGGTCTTATTATTGATATTTTTGGTCATTGTGGTGTTATCAAATTATACTCTAGCATCTGGAAAAAACATTTGGATGGGATCATAGCAACAACTGTTGAACTTACCACCATAAAAAGTCTTGTATTACGAGTAAGTCGACAAGTGGAAAACGAAAATGATCCGTTGTTACATAACGGAAAAATACTTTACGGAACGCTTGAAAATGAGAACATCTTATTTAAAGAAAAAGGGGTTTCTTTTTATGCAAACGTTTTAAAAGGGCACAAAACAGGTTTCTTTTTAGATCATAGAGCCAATCGATATCAAATTCAACATCTAGCACACAATAAAAAGGTTTTAGACGTTTTTTGTTACTCAGGAGGTTTTACGGTCCATGCCTTGTTAGGTGGGGCAAAACATGTAACAAGTATCGATATCAGTAAACATGCATTAGAAGTTCTTCAAACCAATGCCTCATTGAACGGAACATTCACAAATCATACAGCTATTGCTCAAGATGCTTTTCTGGCTTTGCAGCAACTGATCGATCAAAACAATACATTTGAACTGGTTATTATTGATCCTCCTTCATTTGCAAAAAACAAAAAAGAGATTGAACAAGCCTTACATGCTTATCAACGATTGGCAAAACTTGCTGTATCTTTAGTTGAGGACGGCGGTATCTTGATGATGGCATCGTGTAGTGCACGCGTACTTCCAGTTGATTTCTTCTCCAGCATTGAATCTGTCTTTAAAGATCGCTTTTTACGACTCCACACATCTCTACATGATTTTGACCACCCCATTATTCATCCAGAAAGTGCATACCTTAAAACTGCCTATTATCAAAAAAAAATAAGATTATGGAATTTTCATCTGTTCGATCCAACTTCCCATCATTAAAAGGCGATTATATCTACTTAGATAATGCTGGAGGAACTCAAATATTGGCCTCTGTTGTGAATCGTACTGTGGAATACTACCATACAATGAATGTTCAATTAGGTGGGTTATATTCAAAATCTATTGAAGCTAAAGACACGTTAGCCAAGGCATCTGATTTCATGGCCTCTTTTATGAATGCAAAATCATCGAAAGAGGTGATCATTGGCACCTCGACTACCATGCTGATACGACTTATCTCTATCTGCATTGGAAAAACGTTGAAAAAAGGAGATCAGATTATCATCTCACAGGCAGATCATGAAGCAAACCGTAGCCCTTGGCTCGCACTACAGGAACAAGGAATCGATGTGGTAGTTTGGTCATTCAACCAAAATTCAAAGAGTCTTGAACCATCAGATCTCATTGACCTCATAACAAAAAAAACAAAATGGGTCTGCTGTTGTCATGTATCAAATATTTTTGGCACCATTCATCCTATTGAAACATTCACCCAGATCGCTCATCAAAACAATTGTCAAATCTTTATAGATGGTGTCGCCTATGCACCACATCGAGCTATTGATGTTCAAGCCTGGAATGTGGACATGTATGTCTGCAGTTTGTATAAAATTTTTGCTGGACACACTGCTGTATTATATGGGAAAGAAGAATTATTGAAATCACTACCTGGTATTAATCATAATTTCATATCAGAGGAGGAGACCACTTACAAATTTCAACCAGGCGGTCCAAACTATGAACTAACAGCTGGATTAATAGGTTTACAAGACTATTTTTTACAATTAGGCGATGGTGATTCCGTTCGGTCATCCATAGTGAAGAGTTTTGATCGTATCAAAGAACACGAAACAACAATTACAAAATTCGTCCTGGGCTTTTTAGATCAACAGAAGAATATTGAAGTCATTGGCCATCCAACGCATGATCCAAACAAACGTGTAAGTACGATTTCTTTCATTCACAAAAAGCTTGCATCATCTTTTGTGGTTAAAGCATTAGCAGATGAGCAGATCGGTATCAAGCACGGCGACTTTTATGCCAGATCGGAAGAGCGTCGTGTAGGG
>CAXQBA010000317.1:0-7802 GCA_964221885.1 Luminiphilus sp.
ATTGATTGTTTCGCCTTTTTGCAAAAGTTGAATACTAGATTTAAAGAAATTGGATGTATGATCAGGGCCCCAACCAAATTGTAATGGAATTCGAATTACATAAGACTCGTCACAACTTTCCAAAATACATTCTTCAGCCATCTGTTTTTGAATACCATATTGTGATATAGGATAACAAAAATCAACTTCTGAGTAAGGAGGTGTAGTTCCATTGAATACCAGATCCGATGATGTATATAAAATCGGAATCCCTTTACCTTGGGCATAATCTGCTAATCGTTGTGAGGTATACACATTAATATGATGCGATAATGTCGGATGTTGTTCACAAAAAGCAGGTTTTGAAATTGCCGCTAGATGCAGGATCATGTCTGGTCTAATGGTATCGATAACCTTGTCAAGTTCCTTCGATTCCAATAGATTCAGTTTATGCCAAATGACACCTGGTAAGTCATTAGGTAAATGCCTAAAATAGAGCCCATGAATGGTATGCTCTTTTGAAAAAAGCTTACAGAAATGCCAGCCTAAAAAGCCCGAAGCTCCTGTTAAAAAGATGCTAGCCATCCTTATTTTTTTTGAGACGCCTGCATGGCTGGGCTACTGGGTTGATAGATCTTTTGGTATTCTTCCCAAGGTGTCTTCAAATAATGCTCTTCGGATAAATAATGTAAGATCATATCAAACGTAGGTTTATCCAGATAACCAGGAATACGCTGAAGCAATTCAAAGTTCTTATCATTGAAATGAGCAAAGACCACTGTAGGATAACTCATTTTCCCTTCCAATAATGCGGCAGCTAATTCGTGATACCCACGACGACCATTGGCCACAAATTTAAAGTCTTTACCTGCAAAAGAAATCATTTCCTTTTGCTCCGCATTGAATTTCACTGGATAAAAATACTGATTCAAATATTCAGAAATTGGTGGGTACTCAAAGGTCTCACTGTCCATTTTTTTACACCATCCACACCAGTCTGTGTAAATGTCTATGAATATCTTTTTAGGCTTTTCACCAGCTGCTTGTGCTTTTGATGTTGCTTCAATAGCCTCTTCAAAGGTCATCCACTTTACATTTTTTCCGTCTTTTAAATCACTGGATACTTTATTTCCCGTGAAAGAAATAAGCAGAAATAGTACAAAAAAGGAAAAAGAGGAAAGTAAAATCTTTTTCATAGAATTATTGTTTAAACTTTAAATTGTATCTAAACAAATACAATTCCAAATCTAATAAAAAAGATGAAGAAAATTGCAGTTGGTATAGGAGGTGCTAGTGGTAGTATCTATGGAAAAGTATTATTTGAAAAATTGATAACACTTAAGGACCAATGGTCAAAGGTTGGTGTTGTAATGTCTGAAAATGCAAAATTCAATTGGACATATGAATTAGGTGACAAGAGCTATGAGACATATCCATTTGACTTCTACACCAAAAATGATTTTATGGCACCATTCGCATCTGGGTCAGCAAAATATGACACGATGATCATTTGTCCATGCTCAATGGGGCTGCTTGCTCGTGTTGCAACAGGGGTTTCAAATGACCTTATGACAAGAGCTGCGGATGTTATTTTGAAAGAAAGAAGACGTCTCATCGTGGTTCCTAGAGAAACACCATACAGTCTGATTCACTTAAACAATATGAAGACACTAACTGAAGCAGGTGCGATCATTTGTCCCGCCTCACCATCATTTTATCATATGCCTAATTCAGTTTATGAATTGGTTGAAACTGTTGTTGATAGAGTCCTTGATCTGGCAGGTTTTGACATGAATATTAAGAGATGGTCCGAGTAAAATTAAGGATGGTTAAATAGTTGTTAAAAACGAAGCATCCTTAAATTTAGATGTGAAATAAATTCCTTTTTTAGTTGACAACCTCTTCTACAATAGACATACCTTCGGCAAAATCATCGCAATTCCACTTCCATCGTTCAAATAATCGGATTCGTCCAGTGGAGCGTACTTCAGGTGTCGATTCACAAAAACCACTCTTAAGCTCGCCCTGAGTAGTTATGTGTTGAAAGTTGAATTCAAGTTTACCACTTTCTAAAACTTTACCTGTAATCGTACCCATTTCAATGGTGCCTCCTTCATAGGTTCCCCATAGTACACGACCTTTCTGCTTATAATAAAACGTAGTATTGCTTGAAACATGACCGTGTGAGTCATTCACCAAGGATTTGAATACTTTGTTATTATAATTGATCTTAGGCATAAGGTCCGACAAATCTAATCTATATTGTCGTGTAGATACGAATTGTTTTCGTTTATCTCTGGTTCATCATCATTCGATACAGACCATTTGGACATATGTGGTGCATTAGATAAATCCTCATCATCCAACTTAACTCCTTTACGTAAATAAGCTGGTTCATCCTCTACCTCTTTCAAAACTTTCGGATTCGTCAATTTCACACTAAGATCCTCTAAACGACGACGTCTTTCATCCAGAGTTTCCATGTGATCGAACTCAACCACATTATCTGGCTTGGATACTGGAGTTTCTGTAGGTGTATTAGCTGTTGTATCAGCATCAGAAAAGAGGTCTACCTTGGTTATATCATCCATTGGAGAAGTCGGAGATTCTGTAATAGTAACCGAATGTGGCTCTGAATCATCAAGATTGACAACAACAGGTTCTTTGATAACCTGTGACTCATCCTGAAACATTTCACCTGACTCTTTTTCATTGTTCTTATTAAAACCAGTTGCTATAACAGTTACGGAAATACCATCTCCAAGATTGTGGTCAGAACAATTACCCCAGATCACATCAGTTCCATATCCCGCTTCTTGCTGAACATATTCAGTGATCTCAAATACTTCATCCATTTTCACCTCTGACTCACCAGACGTTATATTGATTAGTATATGCTCGGCACCTTCAATGTTATTGTCTTCCAAAAGCGGTGACTGCAATGCAGATTCAACAGCTTTTAATGCTCTCCCCTCGCCACTGGCAATTGCTGTACCCATAACAGCAACACCCGAATTACGCATGACTGTGTTCACATCCTCAAAATCCACATTGACATACCCTGGTACCGTAATGATCTCAGCAATACCCTTTGCAGCGATCGTTAAAATATCATCTGCTTTAGAGAAGGCTTCACTTAAATTCAAGTTGCCATAGATTTTTCTCAATTTATCATTGGATATGACGATCAATGTATCCACATTCTTTTGGAATTCATTCAATCCCTCCATGGCTTGTTTCTGACGACGACGCCCCTCAAATGTGAACGGTATGGTGACAATTCCCACCGTTAGAATACCCATGTCACGTGCCGCTTTGGCAACGACGGGTGCAGCACCCGTACCGGTTCCTCCACCCATTCCTGCCGTTACAAATAACATTTTGGTATTCTTATCAAAAAATTTAAGTACATCTTGCAATGATTCCTCGCAAGCCTCTTTACCGATCTCAGGTTTAGAGCCAGCACCTCGACCCTCGGTCAAGCTCGGCCCAAGTTGGATCTTTGTTGGTATAGGACTTTGGTTCATTGCTTGGTTATCGGTATTGCAAATGGCAAAATCTACCCCAACAATTCCTTGCTGATACATGTAGTTGACAGCATTACTTCCGCCGCCGCCGACACCGATTACCTTAATAATGTTTTGTGAATCATCTGGTACGTGAAATTCCATATTTTTAGTCGATTAGTTAGATCTAAAGTTTTAAAAAATTGTATTCAATCAACGGGCGAAGTGACCATATACAAATATAACATTTAAGTTACTAGATTTAAATAATTACATACTTTAATATAATCAATTAAACCCAAAATAGCCACGTTTCGAGCCGCTAATTTTTGACGAATAACTAGAGATTAGCATCTGGCTCATTTTCAATCCAATTCTTGGCTCCTTTGAAGATCCTTTCGAACCAGCTATCTCCTTGTTCTGCTACCTCAACTGCCTGCTCTTCTTTGAGAACACCTTCCGTTGATTCATTCATTTTACGAAGTATCAAACCAATGGCCGTAGCGTATTTAGGAGACATCATTTCTTTGGAGTAACCGTGCGAAAGATGCTCAGTTGGATTACCAATCCTAGCTGTAAGCCCCGTATGGAATTCTACCATCTCTACAATACCTTTCAACATAGATCCACCTCCAGTTAGAACAACACCACCAAGTAATTTATTTTCGTAGCCTGATTTACGGATCTCAAAGTAGATCATATCCATGATCTCTGAAAGTCTTGCATTAATGATCCGTGATAAATTTCGCTCCGATATCTCTTTATGGGATTTACCACGAAGAGTGGGTATCGAGATCACTCGACTCTCTTTGATCAAATTTGGCATGGCACAACCAAAGCGAACTTTTAACTTCTCAGCATAGTTGTGGAGAACACTACATCCCTCTTTGATATCACGCGTAATACTATTTCCACCCAATGGAACAACAGCTGTATGTCGAATGATTCCATCATAAAAAATAGCAAGATCGGTTGTTCCACCACCAATATCAACCAAAGCAACACCTGCCATCATCTCCTCCTTATTTAAGACAGACTCTGAAGAGGCAATAGGTTCGAGTGCTAACGTATCCATGGTTAAATTAGAACGCTCAACACAACGCTTGATGTTTTTGATCGCAGTCATTTGACCCGTTATGATATGAAAATTCGCCTCTAGTGTAATACCAGACATACCAATAGGATCAACAATACCCTGCTCCTGATCTACAATAAATTCTTGTGGAATCACATGTATGATTCGATCACCGGGAGGTAAAACCAGTTTATGCATATTGTTGATCAATAGATCAATATCTTCCTTGGAGATCTCATCATTTACATTATCTCTCGTGTGCATTCCACGATGTTGTAGACTCTTAATATGTTGACCCGCTATACCAACATTCACAGTTCCAATGTCAACATTAGCACTTTTTTCTGCTTCAATGATCGCATCTTTGATACCATTGATCGTCTTCTCAATATTTGAGACAACTCCTCTAAGTACTCCTTCGGATTCTACAATACCACGGCCAAGTATTTCTAATTTTCCATGTTCATCTTTCTTGCCAACTAAGACACATATCTTAGTGGTACCTATGTCTAACGACACAATAAGTTTTCCATCCATATTCTTTAATAATTTTGATGAAACCCTCTTTAACACATAACAAATTCGGAATGTTAAGTTAGGTTATCAGTTTGGTTTACAATAGTTTTTTATAGTGAATAATCAATTTTTCAATTTTAGTTTTTAATAGCTACGATCTGATCATCAAATGTCATATCGAATGATCGATACTTCCTCCATCCATCAATCAGTATACCCTCTCTGTAAAATAATTTTAAACGATCTAAGCGCTCAGCTAAATCTAAGGTCAGATTACCCAGTACGACCTGGTGTTCTCCTACCTTGGGTATCAGCGTTACGTCACCCTTCTTTGAAATATCAACCTGCTCGATCATCGATCGCCAGAATAGATCATTATGAAGTTTCTGAATCATTTCAAATAGTCGACTCCAAACGACTGAATGATCATTAATAAGAGTTTTATTGAATACCGGGACATAACCTGTCAACACTGGAACACGGGCTGTATACTGTTTTGAAACCGATACTTTATTTGCCTCATCATCAATGTAAAAACTTGGCTCACTTTTACTCATGACTCGAATAATCGGCTCACGTTGCTCAACGGTTATGAATACTTGATTCAATGCATTGATATATATCTCGGCATTTTTAATGAACACGTTCTCTTCTAATTTCTGCTCAATTGCTTGAAAGTCGATCGCTTCCAAGGGTTGGCCAACGATCACATGACTGAAATTTGAAAAAATGATATCTTCTACATCCTTTACGCGAATGAATAAATGATTCTGGGTATTATTGATGATCTCAATATGTACATCATCGGACTCAACAATTAATTGTTGTTTGAGTCGAACGGCTGCTACAACAACCATAAAAAAGACAATACCAACTATGGTGAATAGCATTCGCTTTGCTATCCACTTCAATCGTTTTGGATGTACATTTATTTTAGTCATAATTAATCAATTTAATCGTTCTTTTATGGCCTGAACCATTTGTCCTATATCACCTGCTCCCAACGTAATCAACACATCTGTATGTTGTTTCTCAATCCAACTCAATAGCCCATCTTTATCCAATAAATTCTTATCGGAGTGGTGTATCTTTTCAAGTAATACCTGACTAGTCACCCCTTCTATAGGTTCCTCTCTCGCTGGATAAATATCCAATAATATTATGCGATCAAGCTTTTCCAATGCTCTTGCAAAAGATGTCATGAAATCACGAGTTCTTGAATACAGGTGGGGTTGAAAAACACCTGTGATCTCTCTATCCGGAAACAGTTGCCGTGTTGCATCCAATGCAGCCTCGATCTCTGTTGGATGATGGGCATAGTCATCGATATAAACCTTCTCAGTCGTGCGGACTACAAACTCAAAACGACGACGAACACCTTTAAAATCAGCCAATGCTTTCTTAATAGATTCGGGCAAACAACCTAGACTCAATGCAATACTGATAGCTGCACATGCATTCTTGATATTATGCCTTCCTGGAAATGGCGTAAATAGATCATCAATTTGGAAACCCAAACCTGTATAGTTGAATATAAACCCACCTTTATCGAGTCGAATCTGACTAACTTGAATCTGTCCCTCATCAATTCCATAAGTGTAGGTAGTTTGATTCAAATGATGTAATGTTTCCTCTTTGCAATCACTAGAAATAATGATCGAACCATTCACTTGTTTGATGAATTGGTTAAACCCATCGATCAAGCTTTCATGATGCTCATAAATATCTAAATGATCGGCATCTACAGAAGTAAGAATAGCATGCTCTGGGCGTAAATGCAAGAATGAACGATCGAATTCGTCTGCCTCCATTACAACCCAATCAGATGTACCATATACATAATTTGAAGAAAAATTAGACGCTATTCCCCCCATAAATGAAGTGCAGTCAATACCTGATTCTTTTAGTAACTGTGTCAGCAAAGCTGTTGTACTTGTTTTACCATGCGTTCCAGCTACCGCAATACCCTTTTTACTCTTTGAGATCATGCCTAAAACTTCTGCACGTTTCAGCAAGGGACTATTTAAATTTCTAGCATACTGCATCATAGGCATTGAATCCGGAATAGCAGGCGTATATACTACCAGATCTACCTCTACTGGAATATGATCTACATTTATTTCGTAACAAACAAGCATTCCTTCACGCTCCAACTGTTCGGTCAGCGGTGTTTCTGTTCGGTCGTAGCCTGAGACAGTCTTACCCATCTTGTGGAAATACCGCGCAAGTGCACTCATTCCTATGCCTCCGATACCCAAAAAGTAAATGCTATGTATTTGATCCAGATTCATTTTATCTTTCCTACCCTTAGGCAGCTATCTTCGAATTTGTGTTTTGTGAATTATTTTCAATATATCGACTGACACTTAATATGATACCTAGCGACATACCAGTAAACATCAATGATGTTCCACCCATACTAACCAAGGGTAAGGTCAATCCAGTTACAGGTAATAGATTAACATTGACAGCCATATGGACAAATGCTTGTATCGTGATACTCAAACAAAGACCAAAGGCTAGTATAGCGCCAAATGCTTTGGGACTTTTTGTGATCATTCGGATGCACCTAATCAAAAGGGTTACATATAGTATACAAACAATCGTTCCACCAAGAAGACCATACTCCTCAATGATGACGCAATAGATGTAATCAGAATATGAGTGTGGTAAAAAATGTGCCTGCTCAGCATTTCCAGGTCCTAATCCAAAAAAGCCCCCTTTCG
>CAXQBA010000318.1:0-5758 GCA_964221885.1 Luminiphilus sp.
TGCCTTTTTAGAATTACATACGTTTAGTTCTTTGAATAAGAATTTTCTGAGGCATTATAAAAAGACCATGAAGCATGCAGATATAGCCATCGTTTATTACGACCAACATACACTTGATATGAAGAAAATGGAGGATTTGGATATCGACTACGTCAAGCGTTGTTTTGCCCATCCGAATATGTTATCCATAAATGATCGAGAAATATTAGCTGACATAGCCCATCAGATCACCAATCATACAAAAGGAAATGTACTATTGATGAGTTCAGGAAATTGGTCGGGTATTGACCTTGTTTCTATTGTGTCGTAATGTCTATTCTTTAATTTGCTGGTATTGTTCAGCTATGTATTTTTGTAGACTCTCCAATGAAGGATGTGCATTGATCAATGATGTTAAAGGTTGATTGGTATCCATAGTTGGTAACACATATAGTTCAACATCTTTTTCAGTAATCTTTTTATTACTTAATATAATAAGTCGTTCGACGACATTTCGTAATTCTCTGATGTTGCCGGTCCAATTCACAGATTGAAGTAATTTGATAGCGTTATCTTCAATTTCTTTAACAGGTTGACCATATTCATTACAAACAGATTCAATGAAGTATTTAGCTAATAGAGGAATATCGTCTTTACGATCATTTAAAGCTGGAACCTGAATAATGATTACAGCTAAACGATGATAGAGATCCTCTCTGAATCGATTGGCGGCAATTTCTTTACGAAGGTCTTTATTTGTTGCGGCTACAATTCGAACATCGACCTGAATGTCTTTTTCACCTCCAACGCGCGTGATCTTATTTTCTTGTAATGCGCGTAATACTTTTGCTTGAGCAGATAGGCTCATGTCGCCGATCTCATCGAGAAATAAGGTACCTCCATTTGCCTGTTCAAACTTCCCTATACGCTGTTTATGAGCCGAGGTGAAAGAACCTTTTTCGTGTCCAAATAGTTCACTCTCGATCAACTCAGCTGGTATGGCTGCACAATTCACTTCAACAATCGGCGCGCCATTTCGATTGGATTTTTCATGAAGCCATCGAGCAACTAATTCTTTTCCAGTTCCATTAGGTCCTGTTACCATGACTCTAGCATCCGTTGGTGCGACACGATCAATGGTTGACTTAATATGTTGAATGCCTTCTGATTGACCAATGATTTCCTGTACTTTGGATCGCTTTATTCGCTTTTTTAATACTTTAGTCTCAGCCACTAAACTGGATTTATCCATGGCATTCCGAATTGTAATCAACATTCGATTTAGGTCAGGTGGTTTTGAAATATAGTCAAAGGCACCTTTTTTAACGGTTTCTACAGCAGTGTCGATATCACCATGACCTGATATCATTATGACTGGTGTATCGGGTGATAGGATATTGATTCGCTCTAGAACTTCCATGCCATCCATTTTCGGCATTTTAATATCACAGATCACTAGATCGAACGTACTTTTTTTGATTTTGGAAAGTGCATCGATACCATCTTTTGCTTCTTGTACTTCGTATTTTTCCATTTCAAGAATATCACGTAGTACGGTTCGGATACTAGGTTCGTCATCAATGATTAGTATGTTAGGCATTTGATATGTATTTTATATGTTATAATTTCCAATTTTAAGCATGACCAATGTACAGGCATTGATTACCTCGGTCGATATACTATTCTTATGCAATAGCCGGGCCAATTCTTCATTTTCAGCACCAGGATTAAAAATAACTCTTTTGGGATGCAAACTCAAAATATAGTCATAGTATTCTAATTGGTTTTTATACCCTAAATAGATGGTCACTGTATGTACGTCATTCACAATTGGATGATCACAAAGAATACGTAGGCCACCACAAGTTCCTTTCTTTTTACCAATAGGCACAACTTCTATGCCTTTTTTCTGAAGAAGATCCGTTGCTAGGTAAGCATACCTATTTGGATTTGGTGTAGCACCTAGTACAATTGTTTTCATGATTTTTCAGTTTGAGCGGTAAGTGAAACGGGTGGATTTTTTTCTTGTGTGCTTATTGAAACAATCCAAGCTGTAATGAAAAACGAAAGCATAGCTAAGGTTCTAAATGGCAGACCATATGTTATGTCATTTATGTCGACTGAATAGTTAATTATAGCAGGTATTCCAAGACTTGCCTCACCACCAGAAATACGCACAATAAATGCTATTGAGAATCCAACCACAATGCCCCAAGTGTTACATTTTTGAATGAAAAGTGCACAGACTAGACCAGGAAATAAAAGACAATACACAAAATCACTACATAGATACCAAAGTGCATAGATGCTTTTAACCTGTAATGCAATTAATGTAGCTGCTATCCCAACAACCCATACGATCCGTTTCATAGTCATAGCAAGGTCCATATTCGAAATGGAGGGCTTGAAAAGGGGTTTATAAACATTCCATGTAGCTAAGGTAGACGAGGAAAGTATGGAAGAGTCGGCAGATGACATGACAGCCGCAGCGATAGCACCCAGACAGATCATAGATATCCAATATGGACAAAGATATTTAATGGTGAAGGGCAATATCTCTAAGCTTTCAGAGGGTGAAACACCCATAGAGGACCAATCGGCCGTAAACCCAACGACACCTAGAATAACTGGGGGTATAGCAGCTATTAAACATATAATTCCAGCCATGTAAGATAAACGCTGTGCGATCTGAGCTGTTTTAGAAGATAGGACACGTTGAAAATAAACCTGCCAGGCTACACCACCAAAAACTAATAGAAATGTGTAGTCCCACCATACAAAATAGTCTCCTCCAAGGGCTTCTGTAGAGGGAATAAACGAAGCGGAAGGACCAAAGTGTTCTTTGTATTGATGCCATGCTGTTGTCCAGCCGCCTGCTTGTTCGAGTACAAATGGTAAGGCTAAAAACAGTCCTACAAATAAGAGAATCAATTGAACGACATCGGTCATCGCAACAGCCCAAAGTCCACCAAGTGCTGTGTAAGAAATAGCGATTAGGGCTGATAAAATGATCGACCATTCAAAATCTAAACCGAGAAGAATTCCAAAGGTAGCCCCAAGAGCAGAGAGAATTGCAGCTGTCCAGAATATTTCTCCCATGAGAGCTGGTAGGAAGAATAATGTGGTTACTTTTTTTCCAAACCGTTGCTGAATAGGGTCAAGCATTGTTTTGAAATTTAGATTTCTCATTTTTTTAGCAAAAAACAGACCACCCACTACTAAACTAAGTGCATATCCCCAGGGTGCTTGAGCCCAAACTAGTCCTGAGCTGTATGTAACTTCAGCTGTACCATTGATATAACCACCCCCAATCCATGTAGCGCTCATGGTGAATATTGCCACACCTAAGGGAAGTGATCGACCCGCCAATAAAACATCCTCTGTATGCTCTGTACGTCCTCTTTTTTTAGCAAAAAAAGAACCGATGAGAAATATGCATAAGTAAAAGATACCCATCCATATGAGGCCACTCATATCTGAAATGATCGGAGGACCTTTGATCACTACAAGTAGTGCTAGGCACATCAAAACGAATAAAAAAGAAATTAATTTGCGTTGTTTCATTAAAAAGTACAGCTATTCCCTACTCAAATTATGTTATTTCCTTAGATTTCATTGTTTAAAAATAACTTTTTATTCAATGTCTAAATTATTAGCATGGTTGGTTCACGTGTTTACAGCATCTGGGATCGTTGTCGGTCTATGGGCAATTATTTGTGTGTCTAATGGTCAATTTATCATGGCATTTTGGATGCTTTTACTTACACAGATTATCGATGGTGTTGATGGAACATTTGCTCGTATGGTTAAGACAACGGAGGTCTTACCAAATGTTTCAGGTAAGACGATGGATTATGTTATAGATTTCTGCACGTATGCAGTTATACCAGCCTATCTTATTTATGAAGCTACTTCAATTACAACGGGTCAGTTTTTATTACCAAACGAGGTTCGATTTTTAATACCAGCAACCATTTTAATTACATCTACGATCTATTATGGAAAAGAAGGCATGGTATCTAATGATTACTACTTTGTAGGTTTTCCTGTCATGTGGAATTTGGTTGCCTACTATTTATATGTAGTCTTTGAACTATCGCCTTGGATGAATGTGGTTATTATTTTATTTTTCTGTATTCTTCAGTTTATTCCTATCAAATTTGTCTATCCATCTAGAACTAAGAAGTTTAAATCAATGAATATCATAATGACCTTTTTAATACTGGGTTCAAATGCATTTTTATTGATCGATGCATCCCATTGGATCGACATAGGATCACAGATCGGATTGATGAAGATTCTATCGATTAGTTCGCTAGTATATTTTGGAGTTACAGCTGTTTATCATACCTATTTTGATGCAGATACAATAGGAATCCGTAGCTAATAATAACTATCAAGAGTGTTTTGTGGGTCTTTGAAATAATCGATTATTTTTTTGGCAATGGATGGGCCAACTAGAGTGGCTATCTCCTCTTCTGTTTTTGTTTTGATCGATTCAACAGACCCAAAATGACTCAGTAAATTATCAGCGGTTTTAGTTCCTACACCTGGTATGGACGTTAATTGGGTTTGTATGAATTTTTTTGACCGAATGAGCTTATGAAATTCTATGGCGAAACGGTGCGCTTCATTTCTGGCATGTTGAATAACTTTCAGTGTAGGTGATTTTTTGCTGAGCAACAAGGGTATTTTATCATCTGGGAAATAGATCTCCTCCAATTTTTTTGCAATGCCGATTATGGTAATTCGTTTTTCAAGATTAAGAGCTTTAAGGCTTTCAACTGCAGCCGAAAGCTGACCTTTGCCACCATCTATGATGATTAGCTGAGGCAGGGGTTTATTGGTTTCTAATAACCTAAAATAACGTCTGTATACGATTTCTTGCATTGAGGCAAAATCATTGGGACCTTCTACTGTTTTGATGTGAAAGTGACGATATTCGCGCTTAGCTGGTTTTGTGTTTTTAAAACAGACCATAGCCGCAACAGGATTGGATCCTTGAAAATTTGAATTATCAAAGCACTCAATATGCATTGGCAGCACATCCATTTGAAGATCACTTTTCATGATCTCTAATACCTTTTCTGTGCTTGTTTTTTTATTTTGACGAACGGTAGCCTGTTTCTTTTTTTGGAGGACAAAATATTGAAGGTTCTTTTGAGAAAGTTCTAATAACTTTTTTTTATCGCCTATTTGAGGAACCGTTACTTTAGTATCTGAAGACGGTGCACTGACATCAAACGGTACGATGATCTCAGGGGCAATACTGTTGAATTTATCGCGAAGTGTTTTGATGCCAAAAAAGAGTAGATCGGGCTCGTCATTGTCAAGATTTTTATCCAATTCAATGGTGAAGGTATTGATGATAGCACCCTCTACCACCTTGATATAATTAATGTAGCATAAATCTTCATCCTGGTCGATACAGAAAACATCAACATCTCTGATCGAAGGATTCACTACCGTAGATTTTCCCTGATAATTATGTATGGCATCATACTGATTTTTGATATCCTGAGCTAATTCAAATTGCATATTCTCAGCGTAATATTGCATCTGTTCCTTCAGGTATTTCTTAACTGAGCCGAAATGACCGCGCAACAAGTTAGAAATCTGGCGTATTTTATCATCGTAGGCACTCTCTGATTCGAGTTCGACACAAGGAGCTTCACATTTTTTTATGTGAAATTCAAGGCATGGTTTGAATTTCCCTTTTTTGATGTTTTCTTCTGAGAGGTTGTAATTACAGGTTCGTAATTTGAATAGATTTCGAATC
>CAXQBA010000319.1:0-4759 GCA_964221885.1 Luminiphilus sp.
CAGCTCCTTCGAGTGCTTTCCAAGATATGTATCTTGATTCGATCGGAAATGCCATTGATTCATTAAGTCGATTTGGACATTTATCGGTTGGTGTGCCTGGTAGTGTGGATGGTATGTGGACCGCACATCAGAAGTATGGATCGCTCCCTTGGGATCAATTAGTATATCCCGCTAGAATTCTTGCAAAGGAAGGTGTACTAGTTACTCCTAATGAAGCGAAATCCTACAATGAATACAAATCAACGTTCAACCATTATAATGCTTTCGATCATCCATTTGACAAAGAGGAATCGTGGAATCAAGGAGACACGCTCTTTCAACACGATTTATCGATTGTTTTAAAAGCAATTGAAGATCAAGGTAGAGAAGGGTTTTACCATGGAAAAACAGCTGATCTTCTGATCCAAGAGGTTCAAGATGAAGGTGGGATTATAACACACAAAGACCTCTCTGAATACCGATCTATTTGGCGAAAACCAATTCAATTTGATTATAAAAATTACCAAGTGATTTCGATGCCACCACCATCAAGTGGAGGTATCTGTCTTGCACAACTCATGCAAATGGTTGAAAAAGAACCATTACGTGAATGGGGCTTTCATGATAGTCGTTCCATACATACAATGGCTGAAGCAGCACGACGTGCCTATGCGGATCGAGCTGAATTTTTAGGTGATGCTGATTTTTATCCGGTACCGATCGATAGTCTCATATCTCCCTACTATGCCAGACAACGATTCATGGATTTCACACGTTCACAAACATCCCCCTCTCTAGAAATGAAACATGGGGACATACCAATAGAGAGTGATCAAACAACGCATTTCTCCATCGTAGATCCAATGGGAAATGCCATTTCTGTTACTACAACCATTAATTCAAATTATGGTAGTAAAGTGCTCGTGGAAGGTGCTGGATTTTTTCTAAATAATGAAATGGATGATTTCAGTGCAAAACCAGGATCTTATAATCAATTTGGACTTTTAGGCAATCAAGCCAATGCAATTCAAGCACACAAACGTATGTTAAGCTCAATGACACCTACTATTGTTGAAAAAAATAATGATCTATTTATGGTAGTTGGTACTCCAGGTGGCTCCAAGATCATCATGACTGTATTTCAGGTAATCCTAAATATTATAGAATTTGATCTCTCATTATCAGATGCCGTCCAAAAGCCGCGTTTTCATTTTCAATGGTTGCCAGATACATTATGGCACGAATCCAATGCTTTTCCAGATTCACTAAAAGAATCATTATCCCAGTTAGGTTATCATGTTCGTCCTCGATCTTTTATCGGGTTAGTGGAAGCTATAGTAAAAAATAATGGTCAACTTGAAGGAGTCGCAGATCGTAGAGGTGAAGACACGGCACTGGGATACTAAAAGTTGATCAATGAACGCTCTGAGCTTACTCGAGGATAAAACACAAGTGATATAGATGCCTGAAGGGAACGGAATTGCCGATCAAAATTCAATTGAGGCTCAATCTTGAGACTCAGGTCATCATTTACATCAAAATGCATCAGATGGGCATCGACAAATGCATCAACTATGGTTAACCCATAAAATAGGACACTGAGTAATAATAATGTTTCGGCATTATCTTGAGCAAGATCTCTGTAAATCTTGAGCGAACTGCTGGGCACAGCCCCCACCAATTCACAAATATAATTGGTCGTAGAATCGGTATCTACTGATTCAAGATAGGCCCTACGAAAACATTGATATTCACTGTAATTCTGATAGGTGAAATAACCAAGAGTACCTAAACCACCATAGACGATGGGCAGTTTCCAATATCGTCGATTGTAGATCTGCCCTGCTCCTGGAAGAAGAGCCCATAACGTTGCTGATTTCGGATTATGTCCCTTGGGTAACGTGGATAGAAATCGAATACGACGTTCATTTCTCTTTTCTTGTCTGAACTGCTTTTTTTGCTCCTTAGACTGAGCTGTACTATCTGTATCTACGGACTGTGCTTCAATTGAAAAGCTGTGTATGCAAAGTAAGACAAAAATTACCAATCGAATGAATAAATATTTCAAAATGGATATACGATGAAAAAAGGCCACTTTTACAGTGACCTTTTTATAATTTTTAATTTTGGTTTAAGCCATCAATTTCAGGACGATATTATAATAGGTCTTACGACCTGCACGAGTTTGAAATACCCCCGACAACATGATCTGTCCATCCTTTGAAGAGATGATTTTGTAACGCTCAACCTTTTTAATGGTTTTAAATTCTTTTTTAAGATAAACGAAGCCATTCTCCTCTTCTAGGCTATTATCATCAAACTTGATGACCTCCTCATCAAAACGAAACTTATTTACCGTGAATTCATTCGTTCTTAAAACATAGGCACCAACTACTGTGTAATCACCTTTCTTAACCATTTTTTTAGAGATCTTTCTAGATGTGTAGGCATTGGCAGAAACTGTTACACTAGGCAACTTCGTAGATGTATATCGATTCCCTTGTACAGCTTCTTCGGTATTTTGTTGAATAATGTATGCCAAATTACCTCCGAGCATTGCAGTAGCAATTTTTGTTTTATCATAAGCTCTTTCCTGCAATTTAGCTAGTGAGGCATAAACCGTTACACCAACAGCTTTTGAACCAACATTAGCTAGTTTGAATAAGCCAGTTACTTCTGATTCTATGTTTGAAATCTGAACTTTCTCCCAATCCAGAGCGCCATTAACTTCCGCAACATTCAATTCTGAGGCAAAAACCTGTTCTCTTCCCGAACGAAAAACAATCTTGTAGACACTACTTTTACCTAGTGTATTCGTAAGTGATTCATTAGGATAAGAAAATTTGATCGATGTTTCTGTGATTTCTTTTACATCTGCAGGAATCATTTCTCCATCCATTTTGTGGATCGTATCTAACTGAGCAAAAGAAATAACAGCCATACACATAGTTATCGCAATGGATAGTAATTTTTTTGAGTACATTTTAATATTTTTTATTATTCAAATTGATAGTTACCAAATGTAACAAAATCATGCCAAAAAATCTTATTTTAAACCTGTGAAATATCTTGTATTATATAGAATGATACTACCAACTGTCTTTATCTTTTGTTCTGTATTTGGATGTAAACCGTTCGCGTCAGACTCCATAAAGAATACAGATCGTATCGTATTTTTCGTTTTTAACTTTAAAAAATTTGAGGGAGCATGGAATGTATCAATCATACAGGAGCAAATTGTATCCGGCAAATTGAAGTCCTTACCCACTGCCCCAATGTACAAAACAGACATCGCAATTGACTGTCTTGATAAAAACAAACGGGTTCTAAATACGTATTACACAAATGATCCTTTTAGTAAACTAGTAGAATTTGTGAATGATAATGGGGCTTTCGAAAGAAAACAAATAGAAGTGGATGAAAGTCAAGTTATGATTCGGTTGATTTACAATCCTAGGATACGCTATTTTCGTTTCAAAAGACAAGCAACCACAGATTCTTCAGAGGTGATTCTTCAAATAGATAAAACATGAAGCTATTTTTAATGATCAATATATCTTTACTGTTTTGTTTTCAAACAGTAATTGGCCAAGTTTTCCAAGTTGATACACTTTTGATGAATGGCCCTATCGACAAGAGGATTAATCTTGTCATCCTCGGAGATGGTTATACACAATCGCAACTCCCTCAATTTTATCAAGACGCACAAAACCTCAGTCAACAGATTTTCTTTACATCTCCTCTTGCTGAGTATCAGTCTTATTTTAATGTTTTTAGTATTAATGTTCCATCGGTGGAAAGTGGCGTCTCACATCCGAATACAGCTAGTGATTGTCCTGCCTCCAGCAGTCACCCTTTTGCAAATATCAACAACTATTTTGGAAGTCAATTTGATTATTATGGAATTCACAGATTACTTGTTGCTACAAATACATCAGCAATAAGTGCCGTGTTAGCCAATAACTTCCCCATGTATGATCAGGTTTTTATTATCGCAAATACAACCTATTATGGTGGATCAGGTGGTTCGGTTGCTACCTCTTCCCTTCATAATTCAGCCAATGAAATTGCAATACATGAAATTGGTCATTCATTTTCAGTTTTAGCAGACGAATATTATGCAGGAGATATCTATGCCACCGAACGACCTAATATGACCCAAGACACAACACTACTATCCAATAAATGGAGAAATTGGCTTGGCGATCAAGCAATCGGTATTTACCAACATTGTTGCTTTGGCAATTCATCTCAATGGTACAAACCAAATACTAATTGTAAGATGGAATACTTAGGGGCTCCACTTTGTGCTGTTTGTAAACAGACTTTTACGAAAAAAATACATGATCTTACAAATGCCGTCGATCGATTCAGCCCCAGTAACACATCCTCTATTTCGCTGATTGACTCGTCTATTTTTTCATTGGAATTGATCTATCCGAATCCGAATACTCTCAACATTGAATGGTACTTGAATGGTATAAACCAAAATATATCTACAGATTCTATACAAATTTTTACCAGTATGTTGAATTCAGGTTCTAACACACTAATCGCACAAGTGATTGATACCACATCATTTATTCGAATTGATACCCATACAACCCATATCGAAACCGTTCAATGGCTTATTGACCAGACTATTACAGATATAACAGTTTCAGCAGATCAATCAAAAAAATCTATCTTTTTAGCACCTAACCCTAGTCATGATTTTATTCTTGTAGAATTTGAGCACAATCATCCATCAAAGATTCAATTCATTATTCGAAATTCGAAT
>CAXQBA010000320.1:0-12228 GCA_964221885.1 Luminiphilus sp.
CAACGATGAAAGATGTTCGTTCCATACTTGATAATACGCATAAAACATTGGGTTGATTTCTAAAGTATGCTACAGTCATTATACATAAAGAACTATATATTGATCGATGAAGTAATCATCGATTTTAAACAGGGTTTGAATATAATCACTGGGCAAACAGGTGCGGGGAAATCTATATTACTTGGTGCTCTTAGTTTAGTTTTGGGAAAACGATTAGAGGGAAAGAATTTATTGAAGCAGGATGCAAAATGTATCATTGAGGCATCCTTTGATTCCAATTCAGATCGATTATCCAAGCTACTTGATCAATTTGATCTGGATAATGATGAACAGATTCTCATTCGGAGGGAAATATCTAAGACAGGTAAGTCGCGAGCTTTTGTTAATGATACGCCGGTCAAACTTGATATATTACGACAAATATCAACCCAACTGATCGATATCCATCAACAGTTCGATACACTGGAAATAATGGATAAGAGTTTTCAGCTTCGAGTAATCGATGCATTGGCAGGTATTGGTAAAGAGGTACAAACGTATAGGGAGAAATATGATCAATTTGTATTACTACGTCAAGAATACCATTCAACAAAAGAGGTTTATCAAACGCAGGTAAAGGAGCAAGATTATCATCAATATATTCTTCAGGAGATCGAAGCAATCGAAGTCAATCATGATGAGCTTAACGATCTAGAGAGGGAATGGAAGACGTTACATAATGCGGAACAGATTAAACGAGACGTTTCAAATCAGTTAACTGTACTTTTTCAAGATGACCGATCCGTTTTGACTCAATTAAATGAATCACTGAATGTACTTCGACGTTTAGGGGATTTTTCTTCGTCATTTACCGAGTGGCTTGGATCATTAGAATCCATATATATCGAGTTAAATGAATTATATCAGCCATTGGAAGATACGTTGGCTCAGGTTTACCAAGATCCAGAACGACTACAATTTGTCCAAGATCGAATCAGTGTGATTAATTCGATTCTGAATAAGCATAGACTCAAGTCAGTGGATGACCTATTGGCATTTTCACGTGAATTAAGTGAGAAGGTAGATAGTATAGAGGCATTGAGGGCCCGATTGGAAGCTATTGAAGTACATATGCAAAAAGAACAGGATCAACTATTGAGAATTGCTCGAGGTATTTCGAAAAAAAGACGTTCGTCTTTCATGTTCTTTACTAGTGAAATGCAATCACTACTGTCCACTTTATCTATGACTAGCGCAACCATTATGATCGATCATTCTTTGCGTACTGAATTGAATCAATATGGACTTGACGATATACAATTCAGGTTTTCGGCTAATAAAGGGAAGGAAATGGAGTTACTGAGTCAGGTGGCTTCCGGTGGTGAGCTTTCTAGAGTAGCATTATGTATTAAGTCTCTAGTTGCTCGAAATATGGATCTGCCAACGCTTTTTTTCGATGAGATAGATAGTGGTGTGTCTGGGGAAATATCAAAAAAGATGGCCGGTATTTTAAAACAAATCGCTAAGGATCACCAATTGGTCTGCATTACCCATTCTCCTCAAATAGCGGCAGAAGGAGATCAACACTTTGCTATTTATAAAACAGAATCACAAGATCAGACTCAAACTCGTGTCAAGTTGCTAAGCGATTCAGAACGAGTTGTTGAAATAGCTATGATGTTGGATGGAGATCCTCCCTCACAGTATGCTTTGCAGAATGCGAAAGGACTTTTGAGATCAATTTGATATCTAATTCAATTGGATATTCCAGTGAAATCAAGAAGCATCTTGTAAAGTTTGGTCAGTCGTATTTAGTATCTGATTAACAGTAGCAGACTCTGCGCCGAAATCAAAGGCATGTTTTTTATCAGAGACCATAACATCAGCTACCCAATCAATATCATCAACTTCTGGTGGCAGAATAAAAGGAGTGCCATCATAATTTAGGCGTTTTCCAGGGTAGATATTGGCTTTCCACAAATAAATGAATAGACTCTTTTGGTTTAAATTCGGATGAATATAAGGGGCTATATTTTCTTCGTGATAAGCAGGTAAAAGACTCCAATGAAGACTTGGACGGTCATGATGTGCGCCATGATATCCATTATTCATAGTTAGGAAATTGAGTAAGGGACCCGTAAAAGTACGAGAATGATTATACTTATGGTCGACATCACAGCCATCATGTTGCCACATATTCGTGCTGACAATTCCCCAAGCAGCATATACATGAGGTATCCAAATAAATAAGATTGAACCAATAGGATCAATAAATAGGGTACCGATCTTTACACCATGTACCAAAATCATCTCAGTAAGCCATTGATTATACCATTCTTTCTTTACGTTTTTCATTTTTTGAGTCCATCTTTTTTCAGCTGTTAAAATGGCACTTGTAACAAAAAAGAAGAACAGTAGTTGATTCAAGAAATTCCACTTAAATCGCAATTTAGTAGTTCGCATACCATCTTTGGCTGTTTGAACTTCTTTGTGATGACTGAAGTTATGACCGGGTACATACGAACTGACTGAGTAGCCGTACGCCAGGCTTAATACATATTGAAATAATTTATTGTGTGTTTTATCATAGAAAATGGGACAATGAATCGTATTGTGAACGGCCACTGCACAGATGAACGACATAACACAAACAAAGGCACATAAAAAGAAGATTCCCAATACACCACCATGAGTGTAGATTGCCTGCGTATTCAATAAGCACAAGTATGCTGATAAATAATAAATTGCCACAAAAGCGAATGTTCTATAATCTGCTTTGTATTTTAGTATTTTAGATGACATAAAGTGTCGATGTTTTGGTGATGCTGTAATGCTATTGCCAATTTACGAATTAATTTTAGGACTGTACAAGTAATTTGAGTCAATTCATTCTTTGAAGTTTGCGACTATGTCAAATATTATCAATCTACTTTCTTGCCCGAGGAATCTATCGACTGCGCTGATGTATTCATTTGCTCAACGCAGTGATTGTAAAGTCGTTGATGAACCATTTTATGCTTATTACTTAAAAAAAAGTGCTAAGAAACATCCCATGTATGATGAAATTGTTTTGAGCCAACCTCAGAAGTATCAAGATGTTGTTGATCAAATTCATATGCTGGCAAAGCAGCATACCTATGTTTTTTTGAAGAATATGTGTCATCACCAACCAGAAGATCTAACATATCTTTCGGGTTGTAAGAATATTATCTATATACGACGTCCTGAACAAATAGCTCATTCATTTAAGCAGATCATTCCAGAGGCATCTGAGGAAGATCTTGGTTACACAAAACAATACGAATTATTTACCAAGTTGATGAATGATAGGTCAAAGCCTGTAATTTTTGACTCTGTGTATTTACAGTTTGAACCTGAACTAGCATTAAAGGCCTTGTGTAAAGCCTTGTCGATCCCATTTGATACAAAAATGTTGACATGGAAAGCTGGAGGGATACCCGAAGATGGTATCTGGGCAGATATATGGTACCAAAAAGTTCATCAAACTACCGGATTTGAGAAACGAATAAACCGACTTCCTTCCCTACCTGATGGAGATGATATATTCAATTTAAATTATCGGAAAATGCGCAAAGAAGCTATTGAGTTGATTTAGAAGCGATCGGGGTTTTGGTCGATTTTACACCAGCAAGATTTTCTTTAGCAACCTGAATAGGAATATCAATGCACTTCTTTTCCATGTAGTCCATCATTTTAGAGATAATGTGGATGGCATCGGGGCCTAAAGAAGATACTTCGTTTTTAAAGACATTTTGAAACGCATGGGATTTAATCGCCTTGATTTGATCAGGGATATCTTTCAAAGCGATCTCAACTTGGCGGCCTTTGAAATTATAATAGAATGCATCAAGTTGATCTTCGATGATCTCTTTTGCTTTATTCACCTCCTTTTCCCTGAAAGCCTTGTTCTGATCGATCCCTTCTTTGAGAGATTCAATCTCTATTAGATCAACCATTGTTTTGCTGCCAACAATAGGGTCTACATTGTAAGGCACAGATAGATCAATCAGCATTTTTGTTTGATCATTCGTATTAAGACGATCGAATAATTCAGGTGTGATTATGTATTCTGTACTAGCTGTACAGACTATCAAGATATCAAATCCTTCTTGGTACGAGGCTAGTTCATCCAAAGAATGTGCTGTTCCGTTAAGAAGTTTTGCTAGTTTTTGTCCATTAACTAGACTTCTGTTAAATACCGTAAAATTGGAATAGCCAAACTTTTTGAGGAATTTAGCAACAAGGGTATTTGTTTGTCCAGCGCCAACTAATAGGATCTTAGCATCCCGATCCATTTGTTTGTTTTCCAATACACGCATTGCCATAGATACAACGGATACGGGTTTTTCACCTATTTTAGTATTGGAATATACTTGCTTTGCGGTTTCTACTGATATTTTTATTGCTAAGCGTATTGAGTCACCTGTTAGTTTTGCACGGCGACAGAAGTCATAAGCAGTTCTCAGTTGTCGAAGGATTTCTCGTTCACCGATGATCAATGAATCTACTGATGATGCTACTTCAAGTAGGTGGCGAATAGCAGCATGTCCATGAAAATGTTGTGCAGCTTCAGTGAAATCCATCGATAAGTTTGGATACAACAACTGTTGGAATTGACCTAGAAAGGTATTATCGACACGTTGTCTTGTCACAAAAAGAAAAAGAACACGATTACATGTAGGAAGATAAAGTATCTCATCGATGTTGAGCTCATCTTTGAGAGGACCTAAAATATTGGATATATCAGTTGTATTCTCAAGATCAGAGATCACAAAATCACCTAGATTTTTAATCTTGACCGATTTATGCGACAGCGTAAGAATATGATAATTTGAAAGAATATCCATCAGATCACTTTGGACTTTAGTTCAATTTTCTTTATAAAGACTCAACACAAAAATAATTTTTTTAAAGGATTTTAACTATTGTTTCCCTATTAATTCATTACTTGTTATAGCGTACATAGGCTATTCGAAGCAAATATGACTTTTCTATTACAAACTGAGTAAATGACAAAGAGGTGGATCCATGTGATTGGTTTGATGTCTGGCAGTTCATTGGACGGCCTAGATCTTTGTTATGTCCGATTCGAAGGAACCGAAACCTTTGAATATAACTATGAAATCTTGAATGCATGTACGTATCCATTCAGTGATGTATGGAGATCAAGATTAGCACATTTGCATCATCAAAATGCTGAAATTTATGCAAGGACACATGTTTATTTTGGACATTATTTAGGTGAATTAGTCAACCGTTTTAGAAAGGAATTTGATGTTCAGAAAATTGATTTCATAGCATCGCATGGGCATACTGTATTTCATGATCCATCTAAATCGTATACAGCTCAGATTGGTGATGGTGCTTCGTTGGCTACTATAACAGGCCTTCCTGTTGTTTGCGATTTTAGAAGTTCAGATGTGGCTATGGGCGGTGAAGGAGCACCCTTAGCACCAATTGTAGAACGATTCTTATATCCTCAATTTGATATGTTTTTAAATTTAGGTGGTATTGCGAATATCACTTGTATACATAATGATATCATTGTTGCACAAGATATTTGTGCAGCGAATCAACTTTTAAATTTTGTTGCTTCAAAAGAGGGGATGTCATACGATAAAGATGGTGCCTTAGCAAGGAAAGGGGTTGTCAACGACACCTTGTTAGATCAGTTGAATCAATGGGACTATTTTTTTGATGAACAAAAACGTTCTATTGGTAATGAAATGATTCGTCAGGATTTGCTCCCTTTACTTAGTGATACATCTATTATTAATACAGATATGATGGCTACAGTTGTTGAACATGTAGCATTACAGATAGCGGCTCAAATTCGCAGTTATATCCCTTTATTCGCAAATTCGGACAAGGTTTTATCATTACTCTGTACAGGTGGGGGAGCTCATAATGGATTCTTATGTGACGTCCTAAAAAACTATTTGAATAAGATATCGGAAAAAGAGATTCAGATGGTCATACCCGACTCAGAGACGATTGATCATAAAGAATCGTTGTTGATTTCATTTTTAGGTCTACGAAGGTGGGAATTGAATTGGAATTCTTTAGCAAGTGTAACGGGAGCAGAAAAAAACACCATCAAGGGCTGTATTTACTATTCGTAAAGTTATTCTTCCTCTTGTGCGACTGATTTCATTTTTTGATTCATCTTGTCAGCTTTTCTCTGTAGGCTCGATAAGGTTTTTTGCATATCTGCCAGTTTAATGCTTTTTGATTGAATTCGATCCTGAACCATTTTCTGTTTTAATACTACAAGTTGAGATTCAAGTTGACTTGTTCTTGAATTATCTATTTTCTTATTATTACGATCCTCTTCATTCTTATCGCGTCCTATGGATTGTTCCATCTTTGCAATTGCATCCTTTAACCCTTTGATACGATTGTTCAATCGATTCAACTCATTTGGATTTACAGACTGATTCTTCTTTAACTCCTTAAATAAAGTGTCGATCGTACTCCATAATTTATTTCTAGTTTTATGGGCTAGTTTAGCCACTTTTAGATCTTCTTGGATGGTTTTTAAATTATTGAATAATCCTCTATGTTGTGTTTTGGGATCGCGTATCTTTGATTCAATTTCTTGTAATCTCTGTTTAAGAAGTTCGGCATTATCACTTGATTCTTTATCGAACTCTTTGTTTTTCTGTTCACGCAATCTTTTTAAAAGTTCAAATGCTTTATTGACTCGTACTTTGAGCTGATTGGCATGTGTGTAAAAGAGATGTTCCTCTTTAAGTTGTTCTTGAACGGTTGACCAATATTTTTTCATTGCAGCCCACATAGATGATGAAAAGTCTTCCGTTTTACTTAGTTTTTCTTCGAGTTCTTGTAGTTCAAGATCAAAGTTTTGAAAGTGTTTCCATGATAAAACCATGAACATCCATTGTGTATGGGTTCGATCAAGTTCTGTTTTTTGTTTACAGATAAAACCCTCTGGACATAAGTTGGTTGTTGCAGTCAATGGAAATGTATCAATGGCACTTTCGATGGGCAATGTAATGTCTTCCGCATCGATCCATCTGGATGAGATCAAACTAAAAATCTCATGATTGGAATCAGCAGCTGTTAGTACAAAGCGATGCACGATATTTTTAGACTCGTCTAAGGCTAAAGCAACGATCCGTTTTTGATCTTGCTCTGAATGTTGATTTGAGGCCCAGAAAAGAAATCTTTTTTTCATACGGTTTGCATAGGATTCTGTAAAAGCAAATGGTTACCATGTCGATGCCAATGACCGTGATATGGTGCAAAAATATAAAAATTTACATCTTTGGATAACATGCAAAATGTTTAATTACCTCAGTTTGAACAATATTATGCTCTCTCCACTCAGATATGGGGCGTGTTTTACCATCCTTCAATAGGATCTGAATTTCTTTTTTCCCTTTTTTGTAAGCTTGATTGGTTTCCTTTCCAACAATCAATAGGTAGTCTCGTTCCTCATCAGTAAGGTCGGGAAATGCTATTTTTATTTGTTCTCGTGTTGTGTCGATCGTTTCTTTTCGAATGGCGTGATTCCGAAAATAAGTTCGTAATAAGCGACGTTCTAGAATACCATTAGCTAAATACTGAGTAATAAAATCAGCATCAGTTGATACAACTTTCAGAGCATAGATGATATCTGTGTCATCAATAAGGTGAAAGTGATGTAAGACACTATCCATATCGTTTTTATCAGGTTCTGATAAGAAATATAACAGATGCTCAGGTAAGGCTAGTTTTTTTCCATTTAGTATTTGAAAACGAATTCGTTTGATCAAATTTTTAAGCATTTCACCTGCGCAAACTACATTTTTGTGTAGATATACTTGCCAGTACATGAGCCGTCTAGCAATCAGAAAATTTTCAACCGAGTAAATTCCTTTAAATTCAACAACTAGTTCATCATTGTGAACATTCAGTGTTTTGATAATTCGGTCGTAGCCCACTTTACCATCAGTTACACCTGTGAAAAAGCTATCACGTGTTAAATAGTCAAGTCGATCCATATCTAGCTGACCTGAGATCAACTGGTGTAAAAATCGTTTATGATAGGTATCTTTAAAAATAGCAATAGCCATATCTAATGCTCCGCCAAATTCAACATTAAGTTGATCCATATAGGCTAATGATAGTTGTTCGTGTGGTATATCGATCAAACTGTATTCGAGTGAATGAGAAAAAGGGCCATGCCCAAGATCATGTAGTAAGATGGCGATCTGAACAGCTTCAGCTTCTTTTTGACTTATATCGATTTTTTTGGATCGTAGTACTTGAAGAGTTAATCGCATCAAATGCATAGCACCTACACAATGACTGAATCGAGTATGAGTCGCAGCAGGATAAACATAATGTGTGAATCCAAGTTGATTGATTCGTCGTAATCGTTGAAAGATTGGGTGCTCCATCAATGATAAAATCAAAGGTGAATCGATATCGATCAAACCATAGATCGGATCATTTAGAATTTTTGTCATGATGGTATCGAATTGATAAGCATATTAAGATAGAATCGTTGTTCTAATCGTCATAGGTGTCTTGTTCAACTCTTAGATTATCAATGATGTCTCGTTGTCGAGTTGGTGTATTTTTACCCATATAATACGACAAAATCTCATCGATGTTGGTTTTAGGAGTCATATGTACAGCTTCAAGTCGTATGTCTTCACCAATAAACTGACCGAATTCAGATGGAGATATTTCACCAAGACCTTTAAATCGGGTCACCTCAGCTGTTTTACCGAGCGTATCCATAGCTTGAAACTTTTCCTCATCCGAATAGCAGTAAAAGGTTTTTTTCTTATGTCGCACCCTGAATAAAGGAGTCTCAAGAATATATAAATGACCATTTACGACCAATTCAGGGAAAAACTGAAGAAAGAAAGTTAAAAGTAACAGACGGATATGCATACCATCCACATCAGCATCCGTGGCGATAATGATCTTATTGTAGCGTAGGTCATCCAATCCATCTTCAATGTTAAGTGCATGTTGGAGTAAATTGAATTCTTCATTTTCGTATACGATCTTTTTGGTAAGATTGTAACAATTTAATGGTTTACCACGAAGGCTGAAAACAGCTTGTTTTTGAACATCTCTGGCTTTTGTGATCGAGCCACTTGCTGAGTCACCCTCTGTAATGAATAACATCGTTTCATTCGCTCCATCTTTGTTTGTGTTGTAGTGCAAACGACAGTCACGAAGTTTCTTATTATGGAGATTGGCTTTCTTAGCACGTGTATTGGCTAATTTCTTTATGCCTGCTATTTCTTTACGTTCTCTTTCGGATTGGAGAATACGTTTTTGAATTGCTTGGGCTGTTTCTGGATTTTTATGTAAGAAATTATCCAAGTGTGTTTTGATAAAATCACCAATAAAAACATTTACACTGGGTCCATCAGGGCCAATATTTATGGATCCAAGTTTAGTCTTGGTCTGTGATTCGAAGACAGGTTCTTGAACTCGGACAGCAATAGCTGCTATAACGGCCGATCGAATATCGGAAGCATCATAGTTTTTACCATAAAAATCACGAATTGTCTTGACCAATGCTGTTTTGAATGCATTTAAATGGGTACCTCCTTGAGTTGTATTCTGACCATTGACAAACGAACTATATTGTTCACCGTAATGATTGCCATGGGTAAGAGCCACTTCGATATCATCTCCTTTTAAGTGGATAATCGGATATCGTATTTTTTCCAAGTCAACTCGATTCGTCAAAAGATCAAGGAGACCATTTTTTGAGTGAAAACTACTACCATTGAAATAAAGACGTAATCCTGCATTCAAATATGCATAATCCCAAATACGATCCTCTATGTACTGATGGTTGAATTTAAAGTTCTTAAAAATAGAGGCATCAGGTTTGAATTCTGTGTAGGTACCATTTTTTTCCTCAGTAGGAGAGATCGAATTATCACTAATCAGATTTCCTTTTTCAAATACAGCCTCCTTTACTTGACCGTCACGAAACGAGCAAACTTTAAAATAATCTGAGAGTGCATTGACTGCTTTAGTACCAACACCATTCAGACCAACCGACTTTTTAAAAGCTCTTGAGTCATACTTCCCACCAGTGTTTATCTTTGAAACACATTCGATCACTTTACCAAGAGGAATGCCTCGACCATAATCTCTAAGACTAAGAACACCGTTATCATTCAGATTGATCTCAATTTTTTTTCCAACACCCATCATAAATTCATCGATCGAATTATCGATCACCTCCTTAAATAGGATGTAAATACCATCATCCGGAGCTGTTCCGTTACCCAACTTTCCAATGTACATTCCCGGACGAATACGAATGTGCTCCTTCCAGTCGAGTGAACGTATATTATCTTCTGTGTATGTATTGTCTGACATGATGTTTAGTTTGTGATCACATTGGAGTAAAAATATGATTTTAGGTATAATAATACAAAGTTCAGGGTAATCAAAAAAAAAGCCTTCCAATTTGGAAGGCTTTTATATTTCTTAATTGTTATTAATAGCGCCTACTAGATGTTGAACCCTGAACTCTGAATTGGTTACCTCCTTTATCAAAGTTACCTCTAGGTGAACCAACACGTGTCATTGCACAACGGAAACCTATGTAAGCATTGCTTTTATCTTGCTCTAAGAAACGTCGTTGACCTGGTGAAAGCCAGAAAGCTCTATCATTCCAAGCACCACCTTTGTAAACACGAGTTTCATCATTCACAAGTGAATATTTACCGTATTCGTAAATAGCATCCGATTGCTTATCACCATCCATGTGGTTGATCACATTGGATAATTGGAAGTTTCTACGATCTGCGATCTCTTGTGCATCCAGTTCTTTGTATTTCAAACGACCCGGAGCGATGGTATCATTCTCTAATTGAGGATTACCATCTGCATCTAATTCGATAGCAGTGTATACATTACCACGAAATGGATTTAAATCTTGTGTCTCAACATCGCGAAGTGTTGTAGATGTTAACGGACGATATACATCTTCTACCCATTCATTTACATTTCCAGCCATATTGAAGAGTCCGTAATCATTTGGTACATAAGAACGAACAGGTGCAGTAATGTGGGCGTTATCATTCAAGGCTCCAGCCATACCCATATAATCACCTCTACCACGCTTGAAGTTAGCAACAATCATACCTTGGTAGCGGCCATGCATTGCATAACGTACAGTAGTACCATTCCATGGATATAAACGGCGATCTGTAATACGCTCGTCTTTTACATATGATTGATTTCCTATCAATGCCAAAGCAGCGAATTCCCACTCAGCTTCTGTTGGTAGTCGGTAATCAGGTAATACAATACCATCTTCGAAACGTACACGTCTTTCTTCGCCAGTTGCTTTGCTAATCATTGGATTTTCACCAGGAGCTGCCTCATAAAGACCAGATAGATACGCATCAGTATTAAAGTTTTGAGAACCTTGTTGACCTTCTATTTCTGCTTGAATCCGGCCTTCACGGATCAAAATCATTTCATTCACGCGATCTGTTCTCCATTTACAGTACTCATCAGCTTGATTCCAACTAACACCAACAACAGGGTAATCGGTGTATGCAGGGTGACGGAAATATGTTTCAACAAATGGTGTATTGTAGGAAAGCTCCTCTAGCCAAACCAGAGTATCTGGTAATGCTTTTCTGTGGAGTTGGGGCATTGCTGAATGTACACGATTCACCCAATATAAATATTCACGATAATCTTGATTGGATATTTCCGTTTCATCCATGTAGAATGTTGACACAGTCACACGTCTAGGGAACGAACGATAGTCATGCATGACATCTTCTTCCGTCTGACCCATGTTGAATGTGCCACCTTCAATTAATCTTAAATTGGGTCCTGTAGCTTGTCCTGGGTAGTTTACAGGAGATTCAAAACCTCCCCATTCCTGAGCGTTAAGTGTCCATCCTGTCGATTGAGATACTTCCTCTTTGCTACCACACGAGCTAATGATAATACTGCAAATCATCAAAAAGGCAAGCTTTGATACATTTTTCATTTCGAACTTGAAAATTTTAATTTGAATAAAATAAAGGCCAACAAATTTAGTAATTTTTTACAGTTGTGTGTAAAAAAACTAGTTTATTTTAAATGTGTATGGAAAAACTACCGAAACATGTTCAAACAATCATTGTAATTGGTCTGCTTCGTTTTGTTTTTTCCGAAATTCAGGCTAAACGTGAACTCATGTGCACCTCCACCCATCATACTTAATGCCGACAATCC
>CAXQBA010000321.1:0-2124 GCA_964221885.1 Luminiphilus sp.
GTGTGGATTTAAGCAATTCTAAGATTTCTGCTTTTTCAGGAACAAAAATATCGATGATTTGGGCGAATGCCGGATCTTGTAATTGGGACAGTTGTCTGATTTCTATGTCTGATCTCTCTGGATTGAATCTCCATAAAAGTAAAATCAACCACAGTGCGCTTGAGGATTGTGATTTGAATGGTATACAACTGGACAGGACGCAAATCAAACTCAGCCAATATTCTGCATGTCAGGTTAGTAATAACTTTCTTGATAAAGTAAAAGAAAGTAGCTCAGACATTCGATTGGGTCAAAACAGCTCCCTGACTATAATTTTAGATTCTACAAGTGCTGCTCCAAAAACTATTTATTTATTAGACACGCTTTCTAATTAATTATACCCGACTGCAAAACGATGTTTAGTTTATGGGTGAACTTTTTAATCAGGATCTCATCGGGATAAAATGGATCCATTCTCAGATCAAAAGCCCAGGCATAATACTGCTGTATTTCATTCATCACCATACAAAATAAATGTTCGCTCCATATCATTCCCTTTTTAAGCCCTAATTTTTGTTGTATAGTTTTCCCAAGTTCTTGTCCCCATTCATTATTTATCATATCTACATAGTTCTCCACAGGATTGTCATTGGGATCATTCAACTCTTCTTCAGTAAATAGACCCGTAGTTAGCGAAGCCATGTTTTTGCGTTCATGGACATCGGCAATATAATCTGCGAATTGTTCAGAAAAACAAAGTGTCATAATGGCTTGTGCTGTTATGTGGTTAAAGGTGTTGATGTATCCCTTTTCGCTGCTGTCCCTTGCTGACCTGAACGCCTGCGCATCCCTGTGTATCTTCTTGCAGGAGGCCACCGCCAAATCATAAAAAGCAACATCGTTTTCACCAAAAAGCTGCGGTCGCTTTCTTCCTAAGTTTCGCACTTTCGATATATTTACTCTGTGAAAAATAGTTTCTGGACTCTTAATTAAAACCTTAAATTTATCATAATTGGTTCCGTGGTGCGCTTTTATGATTTCGTCCTGATCAATTCCAGATTGTAATTCGCTGTCCATTTGTTTCCCTTCGCTACAATGAAATAACCTAACTGCTGACCTTCCTTTTGTTTTAGGATCTGATTTATCATAATCCGAAACATATTCGATGTTAACGGCTCTTTTGAAAGCATCAAGATCTTTGAATCTAGTCGCCAACAATGCTCCTTTACCATAAAGACTTATTGATTGTGTTCCTGTACAGGGTTTACATTCAGTTTCCCAGGAAAGCTGAAACAATGCTTCTTTATTCAAATAAGCAGTTAATACAATAATAATAAATATGGCAATTGCTTTCATTCTTTTCTCTTATGTGTTAAAGTTAAACACTAGGTCATTAGGAAGTTAGTAAATAAATTTAAGGAGGGTTCTGTTTTAATTAAGATTAATTATTTTTGTAAAAATTTATTTAGATGAGTGTTTTAAAATCTGAAATAGACAACAGAAAGACCTTTGCGGTGATTGCACACCCGGACGCAGGAAAAACGACCTTAACTGAAAAACTGCTGCTTTTTGGCGGTGCCATTCAGGTCGCTGGTGCTGTAAAATCCAATAAGATTAAAAAGTCGACGACTTCAGATTTTATGGAAATAGAAAAACAAAGAGGTATTTCGGTGGCCACTTCTGTCATGGGCTTCAACTATAAAGATTTCAATGTCAATATCCTGGACACCCCAGGTCACAAAGATTTTGCTGAAGACACTTATCGGACCCTTACCGCTGTAGACAGCGTGATTGTTGTGATTGATGTGGCTAAAGGGGTAGAGGAACAAACTGAAAAATTGGTTGAGGTCTGTAGGATGCGGGATACTCCTGTCATTGTTTTCATCAATAAGATGGACCGGGAGGGTAAAGACGGTTTCGATCTTTTGGATGAGATTGAAGCTAAACTAAAACTGAACACCTGCCCTCTGAGCTGGCCCATTGGAATGGGTCAAAGATTTAAAGGCGTTTACAACCTGTATAAAAAAGAATTGAACCTGTTCTCTCCAAACACCAAATACGGTAATATTCTTGGTTTCAATGATCTAAATGACCCGGCCTTAGACGATCAGGTTGGCCCTTCCTTGGCAGATACGCTAAGAGAAG
>CAXQBA010000322.1:0-3944 GCA_964221885.1 Luminiphilus sp.
GCTTGTAAAATCACATCAAAAGCCGGACGATCTGAACCAGGTCCGTAACCACTTATGTTTGCATAGATAAGACGATTATTTACCCTACGAAGTGATTCATAATCAACCGAAAGCTTTGTAGGGTAAATAATCGTCTTATCTATGCAAACATAAGTGGTTACGGACCTGGTTCAGATCGTCCGGCTTTTGATGTGATTTTACAAGCTGAAAGCGGTTTTATGTCTATGAATGGCGATCCAAATGGTTTACCTACAAAAATGCCTGTTGCATTGATCGATATACTGGCAGCACATCACCTTAAACAGGGCGTTTTAGTTGCTCTTTTACAACGACAGATAAAAGGGGAGGGCTGTCGAGTAGATGTTTCACTTCAAGAAGCTGCGATCGCTTCATTAGCAAATCAGGCTACCAACTTTTTAATGAATGATCAAATTCCAACACGCTTAGGCTCGAAGCACCCAAATATAGCCCCTTATGGTGATTTATTTAAAACAAAAGATGATAGATGGATTGTTACAGCTATTGGTACCAACACCCAATTTCAACAATTTTGTCAATTGATACAGGCAGATGATTTATTATCAGATGAGCGTTTTAAAGACAACAGCCATAGGGTTTTGCATAGAAATGAACTTTGTGATCGAATTCAATCGTGTATCGTCAAGTTGGAGCGCTCTACTCTTGTAAATCTTGCTCATCAAAAAGGAATTCCCATTACAGCAATCCATGACTTATCCGAGGTTTTTTCAGCTGAAAAAGCAAAATCCATGATCTTGACCGATACAGTGAACGGTCAGACAACAAAATGTGTTACAACTAAAATATTCACTATTTCATGAAGGTCTTTTATCCAGTATTCGGATTCGTTCTTTTTTTGATGGTCGGCTGTTTTGATGCATCTGAGCCAACATTACCAGTTTATGGCTTTAAGAAAGTCGTTGAAAAAACAGTTAATGGAGAAACCATCATTGATTCGTTGGATCATCAGATACCTCCTTTTTCATTGGTAGACCAAGACTCAACGGTTATTACTGAGAAAACAGTGAATGGTAAGATTTATTTGGTCGATTTTTTCTTCACGTCTTGTTTTACAATATGTCCCAAGGTCAAAAAAAATATGAAACGAGTGTATCAGACGTATAAAGATCAGGAGGATGTATTGATTTTATCGCATTCCATTGATTACAGATATGATACAGTTGGACGATTAGCCTGGTACGCGGATAAATTTGGAATTGAAGCTGAAAAATGGCATTTGCTGCATGGTAGCTATGAGGACATGTTACGAATGTCGTATGCCTATCTTTTAACTGCACTTGAGGATAAAGAGGCACCGGGTGGATTTGATCATAGCGGTTCAATCGCTCTGCTTGATAGAAAACGTCGAATAAGAGGATTTTATGATGGTACCGATGCAGACAAGATGGATGATCTTATCCGAGACATTGCTATTTTATTGAACGAATGAGTCGAGGAATCCAAGTAGTAAGTATGGTAGTTTGCTTGATACTGGTAGTCGGATCTTGCAATTTGACGGCGATCAGTCATGTTGAGGGTGAAAAATTATACAAAATACATTGTGCGAATTGTCATATGGAGGATGGTTCTGGTTTGGCAGCATTATATCCTCCTTTACAAAAAGCCGATTATCTTCAATCATTAGGTGTTTCACTATCTTGTATTATACGTAACGGTCTTCAAGAACCGATCCTTGTTAATGGTGTGAAATACGAACAGGCAATGCCAGCCAATGATCGCTTATCAGACGTTGAAATTACTAATATTTGTAATTATGTTCTTTCAAAATGGACTGATGATGAATCCTACGTATCATTAGAGCGAGTAAAGGAGACTTTATCGAATTGTCAATAAGAACTTTGGCATCTTAGTTGGAACCTCTGGAATTCAGAAGATCACGAATCATCGCTGCTTTCTCATAATCTTCTTTTTCAAGAGCATCATTTAATTTTTCATTCAATTCATCAGTAGTAAGATCATCCAATGATCGTTGTTTTACGGGTACTTTTTTTACCTCTGAACCGGGTTTAATGTCACCGGATTCTTCATCAAGGATAATACCTGCTTGCTCTAAGATAAAATCGTAGGTATACAAAGGTACATTGAAGCGAACACCGAGTGCAATAGCATCTGATGTTCTAGAGTCGATGAGCGTTTGTTCATTATTTTGAATACAAACTAAATTAGCATAGAAAATACCATCGATTAGATTGTTGATCACAATCTCCTTGATCTCAATATTGAACGATGTGAGCGTATTCTTGAAGAGATCATGAGTCATAGGACGACTTGGAGACATACCCTCCATAGCAACTGCAATGGCTTGCGCTTCAAATTCACCAATAACGATCGGAAGTCGACGAGCGCCACCCATTTCACCTAATACAATGGCATAATTGTGCGATTGAGCTAAGCTATGAGATAAGGCAATAATTTCAAGTTCTACTTTCTTCATGAATACGTTGGTAAAGAACGGTTTATTCGGAATAGAACCAAAAGTAAAAATTAAAGAACAAGAAATGAAATTAAATACCGAAAAGATAGTAGTATTTGTAATGATAGTGTACATTGTATTTGTACAAGGACAAAAAAGAGTGAAATCAAATTATTTATGCTAAAAATAGGTGTAACGGGTGGAATAGGTTCAGGTAAATCGAGTGTTTGTAACGAATTTGCCTCACTAGGAATTCCAGTTTATGATTCAGATGCTCGAGCTAAATTTCTTATGAATCAGGACACTGCACTTAAAGAAGCAATTTCGCATCATTTTGGATCTAAAGCTTACACAGAAAATGGAAAACTAGATCGGACGTATCTATCTTCAATAGTTTTTAATAATTCGGATCAATTGAGTATTTTAAATCAATTGGTTCATCCAGTAGTTATGCGAGATAGCAAAGAATGGTTTGCGCAACAAATGCATGATAAACAACCCTATGCGATCAAAGAGTCAGCGCTGTTATTTGAAATAGGAATAGCGGATCAATTCGATTATGTAATTGTAGTAGCTGTTGGTCTGGACGTTCGAATCCAACGTGTTATGAATCGTGATAAGGTGAATAAAGAACAGGTACTTAGACGTATTAATAAACAGATGCCACAAGAAAAGAAAGTACAATTAGCAGATCATGTTATTCAAAATGAAACATGGGAGGTCATGCGGTCTTCAGTCAAGGAGTTAGATGCTTTATTTCGGACGATTTAATTAAAAATCTATTAGTAAAATCATCTTTAATCACAAATTAATTTAATCTCTACACGTCTATTTTTTACGGATCCCTCTTTGATGAGTGGTCTTTCTGAGCCATACCAAAATAAATCAATTCGTCGAGGATGAATGCCATACATAGATAACCATCGTTGTAATTTTTCTACTCGATGTTTGGAAAGTTCTTTATTTCGCTCCTTGTCACCAAATATATCGGCATGCCCCATTAAAGATAGTCGACTCTCAGGGTGTTCTCGCATGTAGTAAAAGATCAGGTTCAGTGTTTTGTATGCTTCCACCATTCCTTTGTAATTCGTTGAGTTATCATGAAATTGTACTCGATCCAAAATCAGCGTATCGGTACAATTCAAATCGTTATAACTGTGAAGATTTTTCTTTTGAATTTTAATTATAGAATGCGTCAAATATTTAATGCTCAGTGTATCATATACTATTCTTGTTAGGGTATCCCATACTGTTTTATTCGGATAGATGGTTTCAGTAATAGTGGTAAAGGTCTCCCTTTTAATGACTGTAAGCGAAGAGTCAGTGCGAACACTATCTATCTGTTGAGAATTGATCTCCTTAGTGTTGACCTGAACCTTTTTCTTTTTACGTTCTTTTTTCTTTTCCTCCTTTGGAACCTTTTCGACTATATTAAATTTTTCCTCAAATTGTTGAGATCGGAAGAGCGTCGTGTAGGGAAAGAGTGTGCCTT
>CAXQBA010000323.1:0-6866 GCA_964221885.1 Luminiphilus sp.
GGGAAGTTTATGTAAAAAAATCGCTGATCATAATCATAATATCCAGGATCATCAAATCGAATGATCTCCCATATATTCTTCACGTAGAATAGACCTATATAGATACATATCATATCAAAGGAAAGCAATGATATACGCCTTGTCCAATTGGATAGTAATGTTATCCCAGCTCTTAAGTAAACAGCTAAATATAACATTTGTACGTAGAAGGACGCCAACCTTCCTTTCATGTGTTTTTTAGCAAAGATGATCATCGCTTCGTAAAATGCCTTTACATAGTTCAATGAGCCCTTTTTTGTGCTCTCTCCCTTATAATGAATGATCGTTGTACCAGGGAAATAAAAGTTTTTATATCCCTTTTGAGTTATACGATATGACAAGTCGATATCTTCCCCGTACATAAAAAACTGCTCATCCCATCCCCCAACTTCACGTACTACACTCGCTTTTACCATAAAAAATGCTCCAGATAGAACATCAACCTGATTAACTTCATCCATATCCAAGTACCCAAGATGATATGTATTGAAACGTTTAGATCTCGGAAAAAACTTAGAAAAACCGAATGCCTTATAAAAGGCTACTTCTGGACTTGGAAAACCACGTTTGGATTCGGGAAGAAACTGTCCACTTCCATCGATCATTTTTACACCCATTCCGCCGATATTCTCCTTAGATTGCATAAACTCGATGGACTTATCTATCGTATCTTCCTGTAAGACTGTATCAGGATTCAAAAAAAGAATATAGGTTCCCTTTGCTTGGGCCAGTCCCATGTTGTTAGCTCGTGAAAAACCCACATTTTCCTTCAATGAAATCAGGGATACATCTGGAAATTTAGATTGGACCATAGAGACGGTACCATCCTGAGAAAAATTATCAACAACAATGATCTCATAATCGAATCGAGTCTTATTATTCAAAATAGACCGAATCGCTTGTTCCAAGAAGTAAGGAACTTTATAACTGACTATGATAATTGATACATCCATGCAAGCGTCACATCTACGCTAAAGATACTAAAGTATATGAAAACAAATAGGAAATATTGTTAACTCAGGTTAGAAAGTCTAGATACTGATCTTCTTTGGCTCGCATTGTTTGTTGCTCATCATCGCTCTTGTCTTTATACCCCAATAAATGCAATAAACCATGCACCATTACTCGGTTGAGTTCATTATCAAAAGGCACCTTGAATTGTACCGCATTTTCTCGAACTCTGGTTATACTGATAAATATATCACCGCTTATACCAGAACCTTCATACTGGAATGTAATGACATCGGTCAGTGTATCGTGTGAAAGATATTGAACATTCATAGTATGAAGATATGCATCATCACAGAAGATGTAGTTCACCTCATCGATGTGTTGCCCCTCAGCTTGAGTAACCTGTATCAACCAATCTGAGATGATGGTTGTATTGGCAAGTTCAAAGGAAATCTCCTCACTAAAGAAATGTATCATTATATAGTTTAAAAGGCACGACATGTAATATGTCGTGCCTTCTTGTATTCATTATTGTAAAGAAAATTCGATGGTAACAATACGACCATCGTCTTCAAATGTAACACAGTCAGAAAGTTGCCTCATCAAGAAGACACCTCGTCCTCCAGGAGTCAGAATGTTTTCAGGCGATGTAGGATCCGGCAACACATCGGGGTCAAAACCATCCCCTTCGTCTTGCACTCTGAATAAAATCTTGTTGTCAAATCTACTCGTAGAGACTTTTACTTTCTTGGCATCTGATTCTGAATTACCGTGTATGATGGCATTACTTACAGCCTCAGTCAGCGTAATCAGCATATTGCCAAAAAGCTCGTCACTTATCTCATATTCTTTTACAACTTTGGTTACGTACGGTTCAACTTCTGAAATGTTCTTAGGGTTAGAGTCAAGCGTCATATCGAATGCTAGCTCTTTCATTTCAATCAAAGAATTAATGTTAAGTAGTTAAAAAATAGATTCAAAAAATGTTTGATTGTTAATTTAACGATCTGAAATATTGTTCTACGAGTTTTCGATAGTAAGGTTTCAGAATTGGGGATACTGTTTTAAACATTTCTACTTGTTTTTTTCGCTCCCTTAAATATTCCTCTAATTCTGGAGGTAATTTTCGTCGTACTTCCTCAGCTCTTTCGGCTTCTCGCTCTTCCTTTTTTTCTCGTTCTCGTTCGGCATTTTCAGCCTCAAGTAAACGAGTTAAAATATCTTGCTGTCGTTTTAACATATCATTCGGCAACCTTTTATTGACCAGATCCGTCTCTATTTTATCCATCTGGTCGATCAGATCCTGAATTTCCTTACTACTCCCCTTCCCTTGTTTTTGGTTTTCATTCTTGATCTGCTGAATTCGTTTTCTGATAGCTGCTTGTTTTGCCGCCATCTTTGCAAATTCCTTACTGTGTTTATTACCTGGATCTTTACCGTTCTTCAATTGATCTTTAAGCTGTTGTATCTGATCATTTAATTGCTCCTGCATTTTCTTGAGTCCATCAAAGCCTGGTTTTTGACCATCTTTACCCTTTCCCATTCCGGGTTGGCCATCACCACTTTGTCCACCGGGCTTTTCACACATCTGTTGCCCAGGCATTTGATCAGCCATATTTTGTTGCATCTGATCCATAGACTCACTCAACATTAATGCAATATCATTGATACCCGTCATGGCAAATTGTTGTTGTACCAACGCCATACTCTTTTGTCGATCTTCCAAGCTCTCAATACTTCGATCCAAATTTCGTTTTACATCTGTCACCTTTTCATTGATGAACGATTGTAATTGGATCACACGTTTTGAAAGCGCCTGCAAACTATCCTCAACGATCTTGAAATCAGTTTTTATATTTCCTTGAAGCTTGGCATTTCGTAAATAGGAAGGTGATCCAACATTTGACGAATGTGTACCTTGTAGAATATCCTCCTGTCCAAATGATAACATCAAAAGATCCTCCAGTAATTGACGCATTGCTTTGAGATCCTGTTCCATTTGCTCCATCTTATTCATCTGCATCATACTTTGCATGCCCTTCGACATCTCTTTCATTTTCTTCGAAGCATTCTTTTGCGATTTGGATGCATTTTTCTTATCTCCTTTATTCAAATTATCGGAAGCGTCTTGCTGATTCTCCTGAATTTCTTTTTGAAGGTTATCCAATTGTTCATTCTCCATATCAAATGGACTTTCCAAGGCATCATTTTTCTTCTGAGTTTCCTCATATTTTTCCATGAGCTCTTCAAACTTCTCATTCAATTCATCTTGCTTGGTAGCAGAAGAATCCGACGTTTCATTGTTATCTAAAGCATTGAGGTCTGATTCTTTCTCTTCTTCCTTTGCCAAGGAGTCTAGTTCATTGACAATATCCTCCATGTTCTTCTCCACCTCCATTTTCTTAAAAAGCTCGAGCATCCGATCCAGTTCTTTTTCCATCTCGTCCTCACTGAAATCGATTTCATCCAATTGTTCTTTCATTTCCTCCTGACTCAACTCCTCTAATAATTTTTCCATCTGCTCGAACAACTCTTTCATTTCTTCATTCATCATCTCGTCAAACATCTCAGACAATTTTTCCTGCTTCTCCATCAACTCTTCACTAATTTTCTGAAATTTTTCTTGGTTCTCAAGATTCTCTTTGAAGTTCTCATTGGCTTTATTGATCTCCTTTTCGATCTCCTCACGATTCTTCATTAAATTCTCAATCTCTCGTTTATCTTGCCAATTCAATTCCTTTTTCTGCAAGATCTTATTCTTGACCTTTTGCACATCTTGACCCAATTGCTTCATCTTTTTCAAAGCCTCCTCCAGTTCGCTCTTAATCTCTTCGTTATTCGTCGATTCATTTTCTTTTAATTCATCAACCGTTGGCATCATGTAGGTCATGGTTGCTGAACGCGTGGACTTTGACCCATTCACAGCATCGTTATCCCATACCTCAAAATAATAATCTAATCGATCACCAGTTTTTAATTCAAAAACGGAAAGATCTAGCACATGTGAAAAAGTGCTTTGTTTTTTATTAGCCAACGGTATGTTCGTTTCTTCAGTACGAACTACATTACCATCACGAATGATGGAATAAGAGAAATTCAACTCTTTGACCCCATAATCATCCCCTACAGAACCACCAAAAAAGCGCATATCTTCTTGTGTTGAATCAGATAGTGCTTTCATCTCAATACTAGGGTATTTATCTTTGATCACTTGAATAACATAGGACATAGAGTCAGCCATACCCAACTGCTGATTTGAAAGAAATACATGATACATACCCGATTTGAACAATCGTCTTTCATAACTGAAGATCTGATCGGACTTTTGATCTATCGCCTGACTTTTATCGTCAAATTGGAAGATAACGTCATTCGTGTTTAATGCATCAAGCTGCCATTTTACATTTGTACCTTCAGGTATTGTAAGATCATCTGTACCAGATAACATCTCATCATTCATACCTGTGTAGGACGGATAATCAAGCATGATATCAAATTCAGTGATCGATGGTTTTTCGATCACATCGATCAGACAGTCTTCTGAGAAAATGGAACTTGCATACAATCGAAAAGGTAAATCTTTGCGTACCTCAGTAAAGGTGTAGCTGAACGTTTTTGATGATTTTTTCTGCAATTTATATCGGTAATTATCCACTTCTATGAATACCTGATCTGGTACGGATCTTCCCTCAACACCAACTTCGATCGTTAGATCATTGTATTGAACCACTTTAAATTGATTTTGAGGAAGTATGAATTGAAACGCTGCATCCCTCTTGAAGTCTGTGTTCATATTAATTAGACGATGCGTACTATCACCAATCATATTTGAACTAAAAAGAATAACAAAAAAGAGTAATAGAGGTGGTAAAATGAACCGTAGATATTTTCTGTTTAAGGTCAGGTCGATCGCTGATGTAAAAGGAACGAGACGTAAGGAATTCGATTTTTGCTCTATACTTGCTTGAACCAAAGCCATCTCAGCTCCAGAATCCATAGTATGTTTCAATTGAAGAACATTCAATAATTTATCCTCTACTTCGTTGAAATGATCTCCTATGATCTTAGCAGCATATTGCTTACTGATCAGTTTACCTAACTTGAAATAGTTAAAAACTGGAATCAATACAAGACTAAACAATGTGAAAGAGAAACCAACTGATAGCGTTGAAAATAGCAATGTTCTGAACGTTGTGGACGACTGGAAACTCGTAAAGTAATAATGCTCCAGAAGAACAACTGCCAAATAAATGGCAAACAGAAGACTGATACTTATAAGCGTACCTTTGATGATCCTATTCAAATAGAATTTACGAATGAAATCATCCAGTTTTTGGATCAGCTGCGTATAAGCATCGTACTGCATACTAGAACAGATTATTGTGATGATATTAATACGCTAATTACCTCATAGTGATAACAATCAAAGGCAATTTTAACGAAATTTTATGTCCCGACGGACTACATTGAATCTTTATTGCCTGTAGATACTTTCTCTACCAACTGTTTCACAGCGGCTGAAGTCAAAGATTTAGGACGTTCAAGAGGCATACCTAATGCTCTTGACCAAACCCCCGATGCTAATACTCCCATCGCTCTTGAAACCCCAAATAGTACCGTGTAGAATCCAAAATCTTTCATACCATAATGCATTAACAATGCACCTGAATGAGCATCCACATTCGGCCATGGATTCTTTACTTTACCAAGATCCTGTAAAAGTGGTGGAACAATATTGAAAAGTTTCCAAACAATATTCACGATCGGATCATCCTGTATGTATTCCTCAGCAAAGGTACGCTGTGCCATATATCTAGGGTCAGGTTGGCGAAGTACCGCATGACCATAGCCTGGTATAACCTTTCCTTCTGAAAGTGTCTTATTGATGTAATCCGTAACTTGATCCACATTCGGTGTATCGGTGCCAAGATGATCAACCATCTCCAAAATCCACTTAATAACCTCTTGATTTGCTAAACCATGAAGTGGACCAGCCAAAGCATTCATACCGGCAGACAAAGAATAATATGGATCACTCAACGTTGAGCCTACAAGATGTGTCGTGTGAGCTGATGCATTACCTCCCTCATGATCTGCATGAATGGTCAAGTATAAGCGCATCAAGGATTTGAAATCCTGATTATCACTGGCACCAAGCATATGTGCGAAATTGGCTGCCCAATCCAAATTTTCATCAGGTTGTATATGCTCGCTATTTTTGTACGTACGACGATAAATGTATGCGGCCACACGAGGTAAACTAGCAATAAGATTCATCGCATCCTCATAATACGCATCCCAGTAATCCTTCTTACTGATACCTTCTGAATACTTTTTCGCGAAAACACTATCTGTTTGCATGGACAAGATGGCGATGCTGAACTGAGTCATTGGATGCGTATCAACAGGTAATGAATCCAACAAAGCGAAAGTGTGTTCAGGAACCGAACTACGACGCTTCCATTCATCGGACAACCATTTAACCTCTCTTTCATGTGGGATCTCTCCGACTAGCATCAACCAAAATAGCCCCTCAGGTAAAGGTTCTTTACACCCCTCTGCTTTTGGAAGTGCTTTGCGTAACTGTCGAATAGAATATCCTCTAAATCGAATCCCTTCATATGCATCTAGTTCAGATGTTTCCCATATCATACTCTTCATTCCTCTCATACCACCAAAGACCTGACTCAATTTGATCTGATCGATGACTTGATCGCCATGTTCTTTGATAAAACTTCTATTTTCTTTGAACAATAAAGAGGCTTTCTCCTGAAACTTCTGTTTTAAAATGTCCATGTTGTTTATTTATATTGGAAATAATTTGAAAAATGTGAACCAAATTTAAAAAAATAAATGAAATAAGCCTATTGAAAAAT
>CAXQBA010000324.1:0-16730 GCA_964221885.1 Luminiphilus sp.
TTCAATTTTATATGTCTGGTCCTCTTTGTTCATTTGATAATTGAATGTATTTCCCGCCTCATTTTTAATCTCTATTGAGACATCTGGGTTATTAACCAGCTCATATGATGGGTTGTACAATTCAGCATAAATAGTAATATCTTGGTTCTCGGTAAAAGATGCCTCAGGTAAAAATGTCCGAAACCTTTTTTTATCTTCTTTTGTGGATATGTATTGAATGATTTGATTTATGAATGAATCAAATATCCTATGGTCTTGCTGATTGACAAAATCTACTATGCGCCATTTCCATATTCCCGTCCCAAAGAGAAACCCAATTTTGTCTTGCTTATCTAAAAATGTTAACAACGGATAATCCGTAGGAATCCCACGAATTAATTGATACAAGAGCACAGAGTTACTTCCTTTAATTTTAAAATCTGCAAACCGAGCATTCAATGGTGGCGCTATCTTAATCAAAGACTTGAGCTCATCGGTAAGTTTAAACGTCGTAAACTGTTCGGAAATACTTGCTTCAACCTGATTGGTCATATTTCCTTTTGTTTGGATCTCTACATCCTCGTATTGACTATTCAACGAATTAAAATCTGTTTGAGGCCCCACGATCATTAAGTGAGGCATGCGCATTTTTCTAACTCGGCGTAGTAACTCACTGGATATAGATTGGTCTGATGGGATTTGATGTAACACCATCATGTCAACTGAATCCATGTTAGGAATTCCCTCGCTTAAATAGGTGACATCAATTTCAAAATTATCATTTGTTTCCAAAGCTCTACGGATCGCACCAAGGTCTGGATGTGGTGCCGCGGCTACGATCATCAATTGTTGACGGGTATCGATCACCTCAATAAAAATAGCCGAACGATTATTCTCCCATGTTTTCTCTTCATCTAGGTTTGAAAGGATAATATCATATCGTTGAAGTCCACTATGCGATAACTCAAGAGGAAGTTCAATTGTATTAAAAAAGGTCGTTTCAGTAATATCAATTTGGCGACTTTCAATCACCCTCCCTTTATGTCTTATTTGAAGCTTTACACGTTCGTCTTTAAAATTATACGCGCCATGATCTATTAATATTCTAAGTTGGTCTCCTAAATACCCCAATCTATTGTGATAAACCTTTTGAATATATAGATCCTTTTGAATAGTTGTATCTCCTAAAGCGATCGTGTGAACAGGAAATGAAACACCTTCGATCTTATACAATGGATTAATTCCTTGATTATAAATTCCATCTGAAGCAATGATCATCGCAGCTACAGACTGGCCCGCATAAGATTGCTCCACATAATCAAATAAAGCGCCGATATCCGTCACTACATCCTGAAATGAATTGCTATTCCCTACCGTAACCTTATCACCAAAAGAGACTTGATCAACCTCATACTTGCCCATCAATGCTTGGTTAAGCTGTTCCATGGCGCTAGTATATAATTGAACCTGTGTAGAATCCTTAAAATGTGCTTGAATTGATTGTGATTTGTCATGAGCAAGGATCACGATAGGCAATTGCTCTTCTATATTTGTTTGCTTGATATACGGCTGAAGCAATAGGAAACAGATCAAAAAAATTGCAATGGCGCGGAAACCTGATAGCACCCAATTCCAGACTTTATATTCTTCTCCAAAGCCTTTAAACTTATAGTACATACCCAATGCATAAACTAATGCCGTTAGTATACACAAGAGAATGAACCACCATGGGTAGGATATAAAAATTGTTCTCATACTTAATTATACTACGTAAAATTAGAAAAGAATAGAGGCCATGCCGTGATTCCTACTTTTTTTAACGTATGAATAAGACTTAGATTGTTTTTCCTTCTTTTCGTAATTCTTTTTTGATCCCCTCTTTAATATCCTCGTTCGATATTTTCTGGGACCCTCTTCTTAATGCAGACAATGAACAATATCTGAGTACATTAATAATACTACCCCCTGTCATACTATGTTTGTTTGCATAGTACTTGAGGTCGACATCTTCTTCTGTTTTTAAATTTTTGAAGCTGTTCTGCCACAACTCATATCGTTGTTGAAGGTTGGGCATAGGAAAATAAATAATGGATTGGAAGCGTCTTGTAAAGGCAACATCCATGTTGGCCTTCAAATTGGTTGCTAAAATAATAACTCCTGAAAAGTCTTCAACCCGCTGTAACAGATATGCGATCTCTTGATTCGCATGCCGATCTTTTGAATCCGATGTATTCGTTCGTTTACCAAATAAGGCATCTGCCTCATCAAAGAATAAAATCCAGTTTTTATTCTCTGCCAGATCAAAGATTTTTGACATGTTCTTTTCGGTCTCCCCTATATATTTGGAAACAACCTGTGATAGATCAATACGATATACATCTAATCCCATTTGTTTTCCTATTAAGCAAGCCGTTAGCGTTTTACCAGTCCCTGGAGGACCATAAAACATAGATCGATAACCTCTTTTTAATTGTTTGCTCAACCCCCATTCATCCATAATGGTCTGTTGGTGTTCGATCCATGCTGAAATTTCCCCCACCTCCTCAAAAACTTCTGGGTTTAATATTAAATCAGACCAATCTAGGCGTGTCGTCAATCGTTTTGCAGGAAAATTGATATTGAAGTCCGGTTTAAAGTTTTGTCCAGAAGTAAACAATGTCAAATATTCCTCACTCATCTCAAGTCCACAACTGAATAACGGTTCGGTACCTCTATTCAAATTTAGTTTCAGTATGTTATTTTTGTAAAACGAATGCTCGGGTTTGAAATAATTGATTAGTCGGATTCTTTTCTCAATATTGCTTCCTGCAATGATAAAAGCAGCTGTTTCTCCGGTTGGTAAAAATCCAGAGTGAAACTTTCCCTTTAGCCCTCCAAATTCAGTGTAATATCTGTCGTAAAGCTTATTTTTTAAAAAAAACCGATCTAATGCCCCAGGCTTAATATGAGGTGCCATGCTCAAGGCTAAAATAACCCGTTCCTCAAATCCATATTCAAGATATTTAATCACTCTTGATAATATAGAATTGTCATTAGTAAGGTCAGGCATAGAAATACTCTCAACGGAACCCACCTCTGTTTTGCCGAATCGGATTTCCATTCTTGCTCGAATAACTTCCTCAAGCCACCGAACCTCCCGCTCTAATGTAATTGCATTTTGTTCTAATACTGTTGCCATATATTAATGCCATTTTTTCGGAAACACATAGCGCACTGTTAATCCACCCCTTGCCAAACTAAACGGAAGGCGTAACGGGTATCCAAAAATCGGTTTCCAATCTACAGAAAGGCTAATAGGAACATGTGTAAATGTATATGATATGCCCGTAGCCAACGTAAAGCCTCCGCCAAAAAAAAGAGGTTTCCCCGTTTCCGTATAAATGCCCATATAAGCACCACCTCCCGCAAATCCAGAAAACTGTGTATTGAACCCAAGGTCCAAATGTACAAGATACAACCCTTCTATGACAAAGCCATTATTTTTTTTATCCCATGCATCCAAATGATATCCTATCAAGCCTTCAACAGCTTGTTGTATCTTTGGCTCAAAAAAAATAAACCGTTTATAACTAGCCTCAAAGGACGTCCCAGCACGAAACCCAATGGCATGCTCATAATATTGTGCAACCAAATTTGTGGATGAGAATGGACTGGTCATCCATACAAAAAGCATAAATACGATTTCTTTTTTTACAAGTATAGAAGGATGAAGCATCTATCTGATTTCCTTTATTAAAGTTTTTAGTAAATTAGTTAAACTTCACAGAATTCAATACATTTTTTCAAATTAAACAAAAATTAACTCGACAAGATTGGCTAAAAGGCGCAAACCACATATTATTAGAGATCAGGTTCTTAACATCACCATAAATGGTAATGTGTCTGATGCCGATATCCGCCGTTTACAGGATGAGGTGACAACCCTTTTCAAAATTAATATATCGACCATTATTGAAAAACAATTGGACGCTATATCCAATGATGACCTATACATAGAGCTTCCTGCTCTAGAATTGGATCTCCCGAGTATATCCTACGTTAACCCAAGGCAATTTCAACGACAAATTCAAAACTCCCTCGAGGAAGGTGTACAAAAAGCGATCAAAGAAAATTTACGAAAAATCACTAAAACAGATAATCCTCAAAAACAAAAGAAAATATTTTCAAAACCCTCTATTTTATTTTATTTCTTGTTGAATGGTCATTTTCCTCATTGGGTTGGCCCACACGATTGGACCGTTCGTCAACTGATCTCTACCGTTATTGAATCTGATATTGCTTTGGTAAATGCATTCATGGCTCGATACCAAAACCGTCCAAATGTTATGACTCGGATCGAAAACCAATTCGACGACCAACACCTAAAAATATTGGTATCTTATATTTTTGGACGAAACGCGACCCGAGTTTTTAAGAATCTCAGTACCTTACATTATGCTGGTAAATCTAAAACAGGATACAGCAAAGATCTTTATGTAGCCGCTCTAAAATTTGCATTAGACCCCACCACGTCACAAGCTAAAACAGCGATCAATGATCGTTCTTTCTCTAGATATGTTATTCAACAACTTGAAACAGCCTCCCGTCCGGTCATTGAAGACCGTTATGTAATCAGTGAGTTCAAACGATCATTTACGGATCTACAGCTTCTAGGCTACTTCTTTACATACGGTGCTGTTCCGTATTGGGGTTCGTTAGAAAGCAAAGGATCACTACGAACCTTATTCAGTCATCAAGTAAATAACAATTTGATCCGTGTTCAAAACCTGATCGAATCAAACTTCAACTCTTCATCCTTTATTGACCGGCTCATATATCAAATTGATTCTGATGACCTATTGTTATTGCTTGAGCCTACCCCAAAAGACAATGTTGAATTCATCAAAGAACTTCGTGATATAAGTGCTGTTTTAACATCAGCACAAACATCTATCGAACAGGTTGTAAGTCCCAGTGCACAAAAAAAGATTCTGTTCCGTTCTGCGCTTTCCTATTTCATAAAAGATGGCAAAAAAAGATTTATTAAAAAAACCTTCCTTTTGGATGTCTTGGAGCAACTTTCAATCATCAGTAAAACACCTGTCAATGAAATATCGAAACTACTCTATAGAACCTTAAAAAGAAAGGGGAAAACATCCATATTGAAGGGTGTTTTAGAGGAAGTCGATGGTCGTCTTCAACGTGAGATCAGCTCTGAAAAAAAAGAGCAAAAGCGAATCCGACGTTCTATTCAGTCGTATAAAAAACGCTTACTCCAAATTCAAAAACAATTAAAAAGTAAGCGTTTAACCTCTAAACTTACAAAACAACTTGAACAGGATCGGTCAAAGATCCTGACACAAATAGAAGCCTTAGAACAGCAATTAGAGGACGACACATTAGAGCAACTTGATTTTCAACTTCTTGAAAAAGACACCCTACTAGCAAAGATTGATGAAAAGGGCGTACAGATCAACGACCTACTTGAAAACCCGTTACTTAACCGTATCAATACCGACTTAGGTCGTCTCTTTAACAGAACCCAACGAACCGTTGACCAAATGGAACGTGATCAACTAAAGTTCAGTAAACGCCCTAGCTCTCTTCTGAAAAAGAAATTAACCAAAAATCGTATTCGGCTATTGCAACTCGATCAACGGCTCCTTTCGTTTGATCAAAGTCTCAACAAAGACAAACTACAAGTCACGTATCTCCTTTCGAATCTACGATTATCTATTCGTGAAGCTAAATCTGCTGAGGAGGGAAGAAGACTTCGTCAAGAAAGAACACGACTTGAAAAGCATTTATCTTCTTTAAATGACAGGATCCATGAGGTTCTAACAGTTCGTGAACAAATTAAAGAGGTTGTAGCATCCATAGAAAAAACTCAAGAGTCCGAGAAGGAACAAATTCTACCAAGTCGCACTTCAAAACTTGATTATCTGGTTTTTTTACTAAAATATGGCTCTACTCCTTGGTGGGCTGAGTCTTATGAGGGGATCTCAATCGATGAAATCGTAGCTGATTTTGCACAAAATGATCTTCAAAAATTACGCCGTGCACTACAAACTGTTGGCCGATATGATGTTGCCTGGAATCGTTTTTCACAACAATTATCGGATCGTACCCGAAATCTTTTGATTGACAAAGTATATCCACGACTTCGAGAACAAATACAAGATTTGGCTGATATGTTCGGCGTCATTCACCAAGCTGATCATTTTAAGGGTATTCAATCAACCTTCAAAAAAGAGTTTTCTTGGCGGGTTTTATTAGAAAGCCTGTTTCGAACTGACCAACCTTACACAGGAAATAATTTATTGACGGAGGTTGTTAAGCAGCTATCTGAGCGGTATCAAATTTCTGCAGTTAAATTAATTAATGCCATTCATAGTATCAGTACAAATCGCCCAGATCGATTTGGTCGTCTTCAACAATTAAGCAAGCGCTTATTAGAAAGTGAAACTTTTAAAGAAATTGATCGGCGACTTATAAAAACTTCCCGTGAAAGAACCCTAAAAGAAAAGGGGACATTCCTTACGGCTACTCAAAAACAAGACATCATTCTGTCGTTTTTACAAACAAATAATATACCCAAAGAGGGCCTAGATAATGATATCAAAGACATTGGAAAGGTCGAGCAGATGATTCTAGAACAGATCGATACGAGTCACCAAGTTTTTTCAAAAAAACTCCAGACGCTTCTACGTCAACAATCAATCTGTGAACTTATTGTTTCTCAATTTTCAACTGAAACACAAGAGGAAATCATCCATATGCTCAATCCAAGAGCAATTATAGCTTCAAAAAAATTACTAGCCGACCTTTCACAAATACAAAACGATACGATTCTTCTTCCGGAACGTGTACTACTGCTTAACTATGTCGCTTACAATACATCACGATTCGATATTGAAGAATATCTAACTCAAGTCATTACTTTAATGAGCACAACCAGTCAGCGAGACATGGTAACGATCATTGAACAATGGAAACAGGATGCCAGACAACAGATTAAAACATCACAAAGCACATTATATCTAAAATTGCTTTCCATTCAAAGTGCTTCCTTGAAACAAGAGATAAAACAATCTAGTGATAAAGAATTTGTGGAATCTGTAAAAGAACAAGTGCGCTATCTAGCTGAAGAGCTTAGTCAATACTCCTCCGAGTTTATGGATAAATTAACCGCTGATGCCTTTGATATGGATACCAGTCTTGTTCCTCCAAGAAACCCATTGATTCTAGAAAAGGAAATCGCCAAAACGAAACAGTTGATCCAGTCGATTGAACAAAAGTTAGAAAAAGTATCGAGTGCTGTAGAAAAAAATGCACTTACGCGTGATTTATTACGGGCAAAGAGTATGCTTAAAAAACAAGAATGGCAAATGCCTTCTCAGATAAAATATTATACGAAACAACAGCAACAGAACATCGCTCGTCAAAAAGAACTACAGCAACAAATCGAAACAAGCCTAACGGATGAGAATCTTTATGAAGACACTACCATAGACAGTCTTTTGGCCACTCTTTTCACGCTAAAAAAGCAGTTGCAATCCAATGATAAAAATGCCGTTCAATCGTTGTCTAAAATAATAGATGAACTCACTCTTCCAGAAAATAGCCGAATGTATCAATCTCAACTAGATGAAATTCGTCAACAAGTTGCCCAGAAAGAAAACCAGCCTTATTTTAAGGACATTAATCGGCTATTTGAAAACATCACGCCAATACTACCTGATGACCTACCCTTATTAGACGACCAAGTTGAATTCGAATCAGAATTACTAAAAATACAATCTTCCATTCGGCAAGAGGCACCCCATATACTTTTAGAACGGTTAGTTACTCTTAGAAAAACCTATACTGATATAGATAAACTATCCGTAGAGAAATGGTCAAAAATTGAACAAATCGTTCAGCAGAGGTATGTCAACAATGTCCTTTCATTATTTGAAATAATGTATGTCAAACAGGATCGAATGGATGTATCTATTCGTAAAACATCCTCACTAGAAGATCTAGAACGATTAAAAAACAACATAGCTGCGCTTCGTGATGAGCAAGAAAAAGAACGTTCTGAAATTAATGCTCAAATGCCTAAATCCTTGATCAAAAAACTCTCTTCACACCTTCAGTCGATTCCCATTGTTTTAGATAATTTGGAACGTGCCTATTATAGACGTCGAAAAGAATTACTCGAGCAACAAAAAAATACATTGATTCAAGAACGTGATCTACTTAAGATTCATCAAAAAGAACTTATTCAGGAAATTGATCTACTTAAGGATGAGTATAAGCTTGATACAAAAGAAGAAGAAAAGCCACCAGAAATAAAAAAACAAAAGACGGTCAAACCTCCTAAAGTTGAAGAGCCATTGTTAGTAAATAATGGTGGTCTCGTCTTGTTGTGGCCTTTTTTCACTCGTTTATTTGCAATGACCAAACTAGTTGTTGACAAAGAATTTGTTGACGAGGCTGCTCAAATCAAAGCTGTTCAAATGCTTCAGTACCTCGTATCAGGTAAACTTGAAGCCGCCGAAAATGAATTAGTACTAAATAAGGTTTTTGTTGGATTGCCTCTAAACACTCCTATCCCTTTTGAGTTTGACCTCAGCCAGGAAGAAACGAAAATGCTAGATAGTCTCATCATGGGGGCTTTGACAAATTGGTCGCGCATTAAAGGGATGGGATCCAATGGTTTCCGATCGACATTCCTACTTCGAGAGGGCTCTATTGAAGAGGCCGACGAATCATGGAAAGTCGTTATTGTAAAAAAACAATTAGACGTTCTTTTAAAAACCATTCCATGGGGGTATTCCTTTATTAAATTACCGTGGCTAAAAAAGGTCATTACCGTTGAATGGCCGATCATGTAATCCCTAATTTATATATTTCATTATGCCTGATTCCTTTCAAAAGATCATTGACAACAACCAACTTACCTTAGTTGATTTCTTTGCACATTGGTGTGGTCCATGTATGAACATGATGCCCATAATTGATGAGGTAAAAGACCAATTTGGCGATGCTTTACGAATCCTGAAAGTAGACGTAGATAAAAATGCTGCCGCTTGTAATAAATATCAAATCAGGGGCGTACCAACGCTGATACTATTCAAGAAAGGTCAAATCCTTTGGACAAAAGTTGGTGCCGTTAGCAAACAGGATCTTATTACGTCGATAGCAAAAGAAATTACACCTTGACAAACTTGTGTTGAATGGCCTGCCCATTTAAGTACACGATCAGAATATACGCTCCACTTTGAAGGTGACTGACATCAACTTGTTGATTTGAGATACCAGAAGAAATATTTGATATGTCTGTTTCTAAAACTTGACCGCTTGTAGTCAGGATCATACTTCTAAATTCAAGATCTTCTTCAGCATTGATCTCAACATTGATTCGATCGGTTACTTGAGTAGGGAAAATAGAAATAGATGCATTGTTTTGAAATTGAACAACCTTAGTCTCCGAATGAGCCATATTACCATCCAGATCATGTAATGTCAATCGGTAATAATTAAACCCGTTCACTGGGCTGTCATCGATGTAATTATATGATAACATTTGTGTTGAATTACCTGCCGCCATCAATGTTCCTATCGTTTCAAAGTCAATGCCATCGGAACTTCTCTCTACATCAAAATAGTCACTATTTGCTTCTGTGGCTGTGGTCCAATCTATTTCAACACTATTCATATTTTTAGTAACATTAAACGCCGTTAGTTCAACAGGTAAAATTACATTTTCTGATAATGTAGCACATGCAAGTTGACAATTCTGTAAGCAACTCTCCACGGTTCCGCAATAATATGGGCTATTGATGTCTTCACATTCTTCGCAACACCCACAATCATCGATCTGTATTTGTGAGCAATCCGGTTCTTCGCCAACTCCACCAATATCAGAAATAGAGGTATTTGAAATAACGGTTCCATTCCCTGATGTTGAGGTTGACATTAGAACTCTCATGTCCGTGTCAGCACACGACTTACCAAGGTCAGACAATAAAAAACCAAACGTATGATAAACTGCACCCGATGAGCATCCACACTCGGATCTGCATGCGTCGGCCTGATTATAATAGACGGTATTATCGTATTGAGAGATCATGGCATTAAATGTACCAACTACCCCGTTTACGTCGTAAACAGTTACATTTTTACCATTCCCAGGATTGGCAACTACCTCATATTCAAACCCAATATTACTGATCTTACTCGCACAGATCACCCCATCAGGATCTTCATCGCCCAGGGCCATATCTGTATCTATCAATAGACTGAAAGAAAAGGAGCCTGTAGAAGTAGAAGCCGTTCGAACTCTGAAGACGATCAACTCGTCTCCCGAACTACATACTGAGTCTGGATCTATGATCGTCGAGTATAAATAATCGTTACCCGCTAAACTGTCACCGATCAAATCTGTCTGAGAACAGCCTGTTTGAGAGAATAGATCACTATTAACTTCTCCGAAGTTGGGCATTTTCTGCCAGGCTTGTTGACATGATGAACAGCCATTCGGATTTGTTAGGTCTTCAAACTCGTTCATCTCTTCAACATCGGTATAACAATCTGAAAAGCCAGATCCAGCCTGCACAATATCGCCATCACCATCTGGATCTAAAAAGAAGCCAGGACCTGAGGCGCCTCTAAAAATACCGCCACCGCAGCTACCTGACATGGTAGCTCGCATTCTAAAATCGTTAGAAACTAGCGTTGATTCTGTTGTATCTGAGTTGTTACATGCTGCTAAAAACAGCAAGCAAACAAACAAAATAGGTAATTGTCTGAGTATAATCATAGTTTGGGATATTTATACTTAATGGCAAAACTACCTATTTTGTGAATCGTTCCCCTATAATTTTTGGAACTTCTCAAAATAATATAATTCCCCCATCTTAACTTTAACAACATATATGCCAGCTTTTAAGTGGCTTACATCTATATATACGGTAGAATCATCCTTTTGGCTTGTTTCCTGTGAGACTTTTCGTCCAGAAACATCAAAAATATCAATTTCAGTACGCTGAGAACCAATACCTTCCATGTGAATATTCAAAAATTGTGCTGTCGGGTTTGGATAGATACGAAGCTGTTTGTAATTGACATGTACCACTTCTTCACTCAGCAGAAGACAGCCAGTAGTATCCTTGTTTTCAAGCTGTAGATCAAAATTACAGTTTTGTCCTGAAAAGCCGTCAAGCATGAGATAATAGGTTGTGTTCTCTGTTAAAAGATTGTTTATGACCACGCTATCCCCATTCAATAGCTTGTCAGCACAATAAATAGGTGAACCCCAACTCTGTCCATTTTGGCAAGAGGTCACCTCATAAAGTACAAATTGCAGTCCAGAACCTTCCCCTATTTCGTCTTGACACGAAATATTGTTTAATTTTATCGCAACTTGATCTGCAAAACAAAATGTATCAACAGTTGTAAATGTATACCAGACCGTATTCTCGAGACGCGTTATCGTATTAGATCCTGAGCACTCAGGAAGAGACGCTAACGATATCGTAAGTGCTGGGTCTGTAACACCAGGGTCTCCAGTTGCAAGAGCCGTTGTTCCTCCGTAAACAACATTTTCTTTTTCAAGAAGTGTTGCCGAATTGCACTCATCCATACCAAAACGCTCTCTTGCTGGAGCAAGAAAAACAGTTGCTTCCCAACCCGAATGCGTTTCAGCTCCATCCGAGAAAAAAGCAAAGCTTAAGCATCCACTAGTATTGGACACAGTGGCTCCAATAGACCCTATTAAATTAACGTTATTCGTATCTCCTGTGTACACATTCAAAATACGATCTGTTAGTGGATCATCTCCATCAAACACATACAAATAATCCCAATTCCCCTCAATACCAATCGTATCTTGAAACTCAACCCAAACAACCTCATTTGTAGTTGATCCTGGATCAGGGCAAAACGTTTGAACGTAACTTTCATTATTACCATAGTTAGCTCCAGCCCCCCCTTGGTCTACAAAGGTTTTATTCCCCGATACACCTCCTACAAATTGTGTTGACAAAACTTGTGGTCTATCTGTACAGTACACTCGTGCCTCAAAACCCGAACTAACATCTGTCGCATCTGATTTTGTTTTTATTGTCAAACAAGGTCCATTTGAAATATATGTCCCGGGTTGTGGTGCTGCTGATGTTGTCCCTGTATATGTTCCTATCAAATTATCCGTTTCATCATCTCCATTATACAGATATATATAATCATTTCCTGTCGAAGAACTGCTCATTTTAATCTGAATATCTGCTGTTGGATTAGGTCTGAAACTGATTCTCACTGATTTTGTAGAATCGCTATTACATAGCGTTTGCACTAGATTCTCATTATTACTGTATGAACTGTCCTTCCCTCCACTGTCATACAGTAAGTGATAATTCAAGCCACAGTTCAAGGTAACATCTGTTTGCTCGCCCATGACGATGGTATCCGGTAAAATATCGCCAGGCACCTGACACGCATAATCAAAAAACCATCCTGGTCTGACTGTAGCACCATCTGAATCAAAACGTAATGTGAGAGCCCCTGTATTGGCTGTAAATGAACCTGGCGAAGTGTTTCCAGAATATCTTCCTAAGAATGATGATGTAGTATCAGGACCATCATATAGATATAAATAGTCATAGTTGTTTTCAAGGTCAAAATTCAGAAAATTCACAGAAAGTGGATATTGCCCTGCTTGAGGATTAATGGTGATCGTATAATCTTCTCTATTATAGTAATTCCTGAATGCTCCTCCCATGTCGAAAATAGTATCATTGCATGGCTGGGCATAACAATTGGTCATTTTGTCCCGCAACACATTCCAAAAGTCTGGATAGCCATTATCATACGCTAAGGCCCATATACCCATTCCTCCAATATCATATAATCGAATGTTGTCGAGTCGCTCGGCCAATGATCTTGCGCTGAGCGCAAAGGTTTGGCGCCAGTCCGTTCCATCATTGAAAATATAATATGGTGTGCTACTTTCGGCATGCCATTGCTCATTATTGTAATACCCATTGCTATTATTACGTATTTGTGAATAGGTCTTAGAACCAACACTTGAAATTGTAGCTGAAGGAACGGTGTTGGTTTGGGTTTTCCATTCACGACCATAATATGGCAATCCCATAACTAGTTTTTCTTTGGGCATTCCTTCTTTTAAATAATAGCCGATTGTTTTTGATAGTGATACCTGATATGATGTTGCTGAAAACGGATAAAGCGGATCGTTAGGTCCTGCTGTTGAACTTCCAGAATAATAATATCCATATCCCATGATCACAAATAGATCAACATGAGGAACGAGAGCTGGAATGTCAAATACATTATTCCAGTCCACAGAATATAAAACAGTACTTACCTGTGATCCTGGTATTGCTGCATGCATTTGAGTGGATAGTTCCGTCATAAACGTTGTAAAGTTGTTTCGTTGTGATGACGGAATTCCTTCAAAGTCGATATTCACACCATGCGCTCCTCTACTTTGAACCAGATTGATGAGGTTCGTTATCAATGTCTGTCGCGACGTTGCATTGGATAGAAATGTAGATAAATTAGAGAATAATGTAACACATAGATTCACTCTAACGCCATTTGCCAAAGCCATGTCTACAGCTGGTGATGTAGCCCAACCATGTGTTGTTGTTGGGTTTCCAGTGTTTGCATCCACTTGATATGAAAAAAATGAAAAGTCAGATAATAAAGACCAATCATAATTCGTGTATGAGGATCCTACCCAATATGGGTGCCATCCAAATACAATTTTATCCAAGGTACAGTTTCTATCAATGTTTTGTACTGGCTGATATCGATATTCCATTAGTGAATCATAGAAAGACACAGGTTGATTCCCCAAGCTTTCATAATACTCACTTTGTTCTTGATGTATAGATGGATGATCCGTTGAAAATTGGGGCGCCTCTATTTGTCTTGATTTTTCATGAATTTGAGCTTGTGTCCTTGTGTTAAATTTAAAACTGAATAATACGGTAATAAGTAAAATAAATAGTTGTTCGTTTGTAGTCATAATTGATTGTTTGGTTTTTCTCAAAAGCGAATCAAGATAATAAAATTTTTTCAATTATCACAGAACCAATTATTTATTCTTCAATGGAACTTACTGCTTGTTTAAGCTATCAAAATCACGCCAAAAGTCAGGGTAAGATTTTGAAACTACGGATGGATTTTCAATGACTAAGGTAGGCGTTGTTGACATCAGTGGTGCAAAAGACATAGCGATTCGATGATCCTTGTACGTTTGAATCTTTCCTTTAGCTATTTTAGCTTTCTTTATTCCTTTTTGTAAAACAAAATCGCTGTCCGAAATATCTATTTTGGCACCCAAAGATTCCAGTTCAGTTTTCATTGCCACTAACCGATCCGTTTCCTTGTTTCTGAGTGTAGTTAGTCCCGTAAATGTAGACGGAATATTCAAAGCAGCCACTAGAACCATGCACGTTTGTGCTAAGTCAGGACAAGATGTAAAATCATATAAGAATGATGAAGGAAATGAAAAGTCCGTTATTTTCTTGATGACAATTCCTGATGGCGTAAACAACGTTTGAACCCCGAAGTGCTCCATGATCTTGTGTATCTCTATATCCCCTTGGATAGAGTCTTTATGAAGGCCATTTATTTTGATTTCCTTTAAATGTGGTGATAGACAAAGTAAGCTGTAAAAATACGAAGCAGCTGACCAATCACCTTCTACAATAAATGGTTTTAGGTCATATTCCTGATTGGGTATTTTGATAACCGATTCGTTCGCAATATACAAGATCCCAAATTGCTCCATGATTTTTAACGTCATATCAATATACGGTCTAGAAACCACATCTCCTTCGAGTATCATCTCTAAACCATTTTTAAAAAATGGCGCAACCATGATCAAGGCTGATACAAACTGAGAACTGATATCAGCCCTTAAATAGACCCGACCTCCACTCATCTTATCATATCCATTATTGAATTTGAGGGGTAAAAACCCTTCTTTTCCAACATAGCTTATATTCGCACCAAGATTATTTAAGGCACTAACCAATGGTTCAATAGGACGCTCGCTCATTCGGCGTGATCCTACTAATACATTATTATCACCATACAAAGCTAAAAAGGCTGTCATGAACCGACACGCGGTCCCTGCATCTTCAATGTCAATGATGGGTTCACTTCGAAACTTCAAAGCTCTTTGTAACACCAAGGTATCATTAGCATTTGATGCAACTGAAAGATCTTCTTTGTATTCACAAAGAGCATGTATTATCATTAATCTATTGACAATACTTTTTGATCCATTCAGTGTAATTTCCTTTCCCATCACATAAACTCCAACGACTTCCTAAAGTCAAGGCACTTTTTTACTTTACAGTATAACAGACTCGACTGATAATGGTTTAAGGTCTGTTGACCATCTGAAAAAGCTTTTTCAGGGGTTGAATGAGCTTCTACTAATAATCCATCAGCCCCAGCCATGATCGCCGCTAAAGAAATCGCTTCTACATGATCCCGTATTCCTATCCCATGTGACGGGTCCACGACAACAGGTAAATGAGACTTTGCCTTTAATAATGGTATCGCATTGATATCTAACGTGTTGCGATACATTTTTTCAAATGTTCTTATCCCTCTTTCACACAAAATAATCTTCTCATTTCCATTCGAAAACACATATTCTGCGGCTTGAAGCAGTTCTTCTAAAGAGCCAGAAATGCCTCGTTTCAAGAGAACAGGTTTGTCAATTTGCCCTAGTGCATCCAATAAGTTAAAGTTTTGAGCATTTCTTGCACCTACCTGAAATATGTCCACATACGAGTACATTTGTTCAATTTGTGACACTTGCATGACTTCCGTAATGATCTTTATCTTTGATTCACGACACTTTTGATAAAATAATTTCAACCCTTCTATACCTAAACCTCTGAATGAATAAGGCGATGACCTGGGTTTGTAGACGCCCCCCCTCATGATACGAATACCATTTTCTACCAAATGAGCAACACTTTCTTCGATCTGTTTTTCAGACTCAATTGAACAGGGACCGGCCATTATCTGAAAATGTCCATCTCCTATCTTTGCCCCATCCCCGAGATCGATCACGGTGTTATCGATCTTCCATTTTTTAGATACCAGTTTATACGGATCATCAACCCTGAAAATATCTTTAACCCCCGACATTGAACCATAAAACCTAAGATCTACATGATCATTATTGGTAATGATGAAATATTCCTTGAATTGAGTAGAAACATGTTTTACAGCAGCACGCTGTTCCTCTAATCGTAGAACTAAATTTTGTTTGTCCTGGTCTGATATATTGGTCTGTAACTCGATGATCATGATGTATTTTTTTTGTATTAACTAATGTTGAATTGTTTTCGTTTTAGACAGTCGTTCTGATTGTCCGATTTGACCGATAAATTGTTCCACTTTTTCTTGTATGGTCATTGTGCTATTTTTTCCAATATGTTGAATAAATGCACTTCCAATGATGGCACCATTAGCATACTTGAATGCTTGCTGCAATGTCTCTGGGTTGTGGATCCCAAATCCGATCAATTGAGGTGTTGTTAAGTTCATAGAAGCGATCCGTTCGAAATAGGCCGTTTTTTGTTGATCTACCGATAGCTTTTTTCCTGTTATTGCATTCGAAGAAACCATATACACAAATGAGTCGCTTAGCTGATCTACTTTTTGGATCCTCTTTGCGCTGGTATTGGGTGTGATTAAAAAAATGGCGCCAATACCAAATTTTTTGAATTTTTCTC